>WFVP01000257.1 GCA_015491595.1 Anaerolineales bacterium | reverse complement strand
TCCCGGTCCACCTCCACGCCCAGGCCCGGGCCCGTGGGCACGGTCACCGTACCGTCCTCGTTCAGGGTAAAGCGCTGCACGGTGATGTCCCGGGCATAATACCGGTCCGTGGCCGAGATGTCCCCAGGGAGACGGAAATTGGGGAGAGAAGCCAGTGCTAAATTCGCCGCCCGACCGATGCCCGTCTCCAACATCCCCCCACACCACACCGGCGCCCCCTTCTCCCGGGCCACGTCGTGAATGGCCACCGCTTCCGTCAGGCCCCCTACGCGGCCCTGCTTGATGTTGATGATCCGGCACGCCCCCATCTCCAGGGCCTGACGGGCCGCCCGACGGTGTCGAATGCTCTCATCCAAACACAAGGGGGTCCGAAACTCCGCCTGTAATGCACGATGGTCCCACAAATCGTCATGAGCCAGGGGCTGCTCAATGAGGAGCAGGTCGTACTCGTCCAGGGGACGTAAACGCTCACGCGCCATGGTCAGGGTATACGCCGAATTGGCATCCACCTGTAGCGGCACCTCAGGAAAGGCCCGGCGCACAGCCGCCACGTCCTGCACGTCGCGTCCGGGGCGAATCTTGATTTTGATTCTACGATACCCCTGTTCCAAAAACAAGGCAACCCGCCGCACCAGGTCTTCGGGCGTCGGTTGAATGCCGATGGAGACCCCCACGGCCACCCGGTCCCGCACGCCGCCCAAAAGGTCCTTGAGGGAACGGCCCTGGAGTTTCCCGTACAGGTCCCACAAGGCCATCTCCACGCCCGCTTTGGCCATGGGATGCCCGCGCACCCAGGCCACGGCTTGAGGGAATTCCCCGGGATGCTCCCAATCCCGTTCCAGCAATACCGGAAGGAGGAAATGCTCCAGAACCGCCCAGGCCGTGTGGACCGTTTCCTCCGAGTATCGAGGTTCCAGCCCGGCCACGCACTCGCCCCAGCCCACCGCGCCGCTGGCCTCCCGCACTTCCAGAATCAGGGCATCCCGTTCGCTTCGTCCCCCCGTAGAGGTCACGAAGGCGTGTTGCAACGGCATGCGAACGTGGTACACCGTGACGTGCTCAATGCGCATGGCTCAGGCTCCCAGTGTGCTCTCCCCATAGGTTACCACATAAAAACTCCGGGGCGTAGGACCGGACAGATGGAGGAAATCGGTGACCAGATAGCCCCGGTCGAAGAGTTCCAGGAAAATCTCCCGGATGTGCAGCCGCCAGCGCCAAGCCAGGTCGATGTCCTTATCCCGAAGGGCGAAGAAATCCGGCGGAATTTCCACCAGCACGAAATTCTCCTCGCCAGGGTCGGGAAAGACGACCTCGTCCGGGGGAACGGGAAAACCCGCGTCGTTCAACTGGGTGGGGTTGAGCATGCGCACGTTCGCGGAAAAGAAGTGGGCCAGGTCCAGCGGCTTGCGAGGATGGGACTCCATGCGGTCCCGCACCCGGGGGGTATTCACCCACAACTCCACCAGGAACCGGTCCGAGGGCAGTCCTCGATTGAGGGTGTCCGTCATGGCACCGTAGTAATTGGGGTAGTACGTGCGCACAATGCCCCCCAGTTTGCGGATGTTCAGGTGGGCGTTGCGGCTCCACAAGGGGTCGTAGGTCCAGGTGATGAGTTCCAGGCCCTGATGGCGGACCCACTGCCACTGGGCCCGTTTCAGCCAGTACCCCAGGCCCTGGTTACGCCATTCCGGATGTACCCCCAACATATGGGAACAGTGTTTCAGGATGCGCCCTTTGGGCGTCTCGTGGAAACCCAGGAAGCCCATGACGAAGCCCACCAGTTGTTGGGGTTCCTGGAGGGTGTACGCGCCCATCACCAGTCCCCCTTCGTGGGCCAGGGCCACCATGAAGGACGCAGGCACCACGGCCTCCCGACCCTGCCAGGCCAGGTCCTGCAGCCGGGTCACATCTTCCATTTCCTCGGGTTTGGTGAGCACCCGGATTTCCACCTCACCTTTGGGAAGTTGCAGGCGTCGCATCAGAGACCTCCCACGGGCCGGGGTTGGGGATGAAGCGCGCGGGCCAGGGCAGGGAGCCGGTCCCGCACCCGTTCCGGAAACAGGCCGAAATAGCGGGGCAGGACGTCCACATCCGTGGTACGGTCCAGGGCCATGTAGTCCAACCAAAACATGAGGCCCACCGCCCGCGGCAGGGTGAGGGCCAGCCAATGGGCCAGGGTGCGCGCGTAGGGCATGGGGAGGGTCACGAAACGAGGCTGACGCCCCAGTGCCTGGCGTACCCAGGCCAGAAGGTCCTTCCAGGGGATGTGTTCAGGACCCCCGACCTCCAGCACCCGTCCCAGGGGCGGGTCCAGCAAGAGCAGGGAGAGGGCTGTCACCAGGTCCTCCACCCACAAGGGTTGGACCATGGTCCCGCCTCCTCCGGGGAGGGGCACCACGGGAAGACGGCGCAATCGCCGCATGAGGGGGGTCAGGAAATGGTCTTGCGGGCCATACACCCAGGCACTGCGCACGATGACCCAGGGCACCCGGCCCTT
>WFVP01000256.1 GCA_015491595.1 Anaerolineales bacterium | reverse complement strand
GTTCTCCCGGGTGCTTGGGGCGGCCCGGGGCGGGGTCGGCGACCCGGCGGGGACGGCTTTGGCGGCCGCGGCTTCGGATTCCGTTCGGGTGAGCAGAGATTCGTAGGCAATGAAGCGGGAGGCCATCTGGATGAGCAGGGGGGAAGTGGTGGCCTGTACGGCCAAGACGACCACCTGTTTCCCCTGGTTGCGCAGATGGTAGACCACGTCGATGAAGTCGCTGTCCCCCGTGCCCAGCACCACGGTACCGATGTGGGGCATTCCGCCGAGGAGCACCGCGTCGATGACCATGCGGGTATCGTGGCCCTTGTCGGCCCGGTAGTCCGGCGTGTGGATGAGCTCGAACCCGGCTTCCAGGAGGGGGGCCTGGGCGTCTTTATATGCCGCCCAGTTGCCGTAGACCCGCAACACCGAAATGGGTCCGATTTGGCGCACGGCTTTGACCAGCAAGGGCCATTGAAGGCCCGCGTTGAGGGAATGTTTGGCACTGTAGTACAGGTTTTCGAAGTCCACGAAACAAGCGACTTTCTCCCCCATCAGGGGTCTACCTCCTCCGGTGGGCACAATGCCGTATCCGCGCGGTATGATGTGCTATTATACTTGAACGTCAAATCTTCTTTGGGCCAAAAGGAGGACGATCGATGGAACGCCGTCGATGGCTTTGGATCAGTCTGATAGCCTTTTTCTTCCTTGCCTGTTGGATTAGCGGCGCTTTTGCCACCGGCTGGGTCCTGGGCCGGAAGTCCGCGGGGGCGCCGGTCTCCCGGGAGGCTCCGGTCGTGCCTCTGGAGGGCACGCCGTCGGTGCCCACGGCCACCCCGGTGAAGGGGGCGGAAGGGGTGCAGCCCACCCCGCCGCCGACGCCGGCCACCCTGGACGAGCTCTTCGAGCCTTTCTGGTTCGTGTGGCGGCTCGTTCACCAGAAGTACGTGGACCAGCCCGTCAACGACGTGGAACTGGTACGGGGCGCCATCCGGGGGATGCTGGAGGCCCTGGGGGATAAGTACACGGGTTACATGGACCCCCAAGAATTCCAGGACGCCCAGGCTCCCCTGGAAGGCGAATACGAGGGTATTGGCGCTTGGGTGGACGTGACCAAGGACTATCTGACCATCATCGCGCCCATTCCTGGCTCCCCCGCGGCCAAGGCGGGGTTGAAACCGGGTGACCAAATCATCGCCGTGGACGGGGAAGACGTCACCGGTGTGGCACCGGAACTGGTCCGCCGGCGCATCCTGGGCCCCGCGGGAACGGAGGTGCGCCTGACCATTCGTCGAGAAGAGGGGGGTGAAATCAAGGAATTCGATGTGGTCATCAAGCGGGCCCGGATTCAGATTCCCAGCGTGGAGTACCGCCTTCTGGAAGGGGACGTGGGCTACATCCGCCTCATGATGTTTGGGGAGAAGACGGACGAAGACCTGCAGGATGCGATTCGGGACCTGAAAGCCCAGGGCGCCAAGGCGTTCATCCTGGACCTGCGCAACAACGGCGGCGGTTATCTGAATACCGCGGTGGCGGTGGCGTCCCAGTTCCTGCCGGAAGGCCAGGTGGTGCTGTACGAGAAGTTCGGCGACGGCACCCAGATGACCTACAAGGCCAAGAAGGGCGGACTGGCGGTGGAGGAGCCTCTGGTGGTGCTGGTCAACGAAGGCTCCGCGTCGGCGTCCGAAGTGGTGGCCGGCGCGCTGCAGGACCATGGTCGCGCGCCCCTGGTGGGTGAGGTGACCTTCGGCAAGGGCTCGGTGCAGGAGTGGCTTCCCATTCCGGGGGACGGCGGCGCGGTGCGTATCACCGTGGCCTACTGGTTGACCCCCAAGGAGCGCCTCATCCACGAGCAGGGGCTGACCCCGGATTACGAGGTCCCCCTCAACGAGGAGGACATCGACTGGATTCAGTACGAGCCCGACCCGGAGACGGACCCGCAACTGGCCAAGGCCCTGGAGGTACTTCAGGAACGGTTGGCTCCCTGAGTTCAGAAATCGACTTCGGGTATTCGGACCATCGCGGAAACGGCGAGGGCGAAAAAAGGCCCTCGCCGTTTCTTTTTTGCCGCGGGACAAATGGTCCTGGGAAAGTTGGGACGCCCGTCCCATGACAACGGGACACCGGAAGCGTACGATGAACATCACCAACCAACCAGCTTTTTCCATCTCTTAGGAGGTGCTTTTATGTTTGTGTTGCGTTCCGTACACATCCTCTCGGCCATCTTCTGGATGGGCAGCACACTGTTCATCGGACTGGTCTTAATGCCAGGAGTTATGAGCATGGGTCGGCAAGGACAACAAGTCATGGTGCGATTGACCCGCAGGATTCATCTCGCGATGACCACGGCCGGTTTACTGACCGTGCTGTCCGGCCTGGCTATGTACTACTTCGTCTCCGGGGGTTTTCAAATGGAAGCCATGTTGGGTCCTCGGCTGCCCTTGACCCTGGGTGCTCTGGCCGGCCTGGGTGCCATTGCGGTAGGCCTGGGTGTTCTGGGACGTGCATCCACGCGTATGGCCGTACTGGGTGAGGACATTGCCGCGCAGGGAGGCGCACCCACCCCCCAACAGGCGGCCCAGATGGCCTCGTTACAGGCCACTTTACGTCGTGGCAGTGCTCTCGAGACGTTGTTGATGCTCTTGGCCGTTTTGGGCATGGTGGCCTGATGGTCTCTCGTTTCCCCTGTGCTTCAAATATTGGGAGGCTAATCATGAAGAAGATGCGTTTCCTGCCCTGGTTGTTCATCCTTATGGCCGTGGTGCTGGCCGCGTGTGGTGGGCGCAAAACCGCGCCGCGCGTTGAAAGACCTGCAGGTGACCTGAATCTCGCCCGGAAGGACCTGGGCTCCGGTTGGAAGATGATACGCGAGGTGGGAGGTTTTCGGGATACGAACACCGAAGCCTTCGCCGAGCGTTTTCTGGACATCAACATGCGCCTTTTCCAGAACTCATCCCTGCCGGGTATGGTGTTGAGCATCGTCGTGACGGGGAAATCCGATACTGAGGCGCGGAAAGAATTTCGCTCCCTCGATGAGCAGGATATTTTGACCGACCTTCACGAGTCATTGAAAGAGGTATCCCTGGAGGAAGTAGAAGCGCCCGTACTGGCTGAACAACAGCGGATGATGTACGGACGACAAGGCAAGGTGCACATCTATACGCTGGCTCTGCGCCAGAACAATATGGTTGCCACCCTGGTCTTCCTGGGTCCCAACGGTGAGCAATCTCGAGCGGAAATCACCCGTCTGGCCCGTCTTGTGGTTCAGCGGGCCCAAGAATCGGTGTCGCAATAAACGTGCCTAATCTAAAGGAGGATGTAACCGATGTCTTTCCCGAAACCTCGCATGATGTGGTGGGCGATAGCCGCCCTGCCTTTGGCTTTGTTCCTGGCTGCTTGTAAGGCTCCCGTGTCTCAACCCACGGCCTCTGCTTATCCTGACCGAAGGGTCGTGGTCACGTATGGCGTTTTTGAAGACCTGCCTTTGACCGAGAAGGAAGCCCTGTCCCAGGGTTGGGTGGACGTCGATCCCGGAGAATGCGTACCCCAGATGGGACGCCATTTCATCCGCATGGGCGACAACGGCCAACCCGGACCGCTGATTCTGTTGTTCAATCCTTCGGGAGCGCTCATCGGTGTGGAACTGGAAAGCATGACGGAACAACCCTCGCCGCCCTGGGAACACCTGGAAAAGGGACATCCCGGTATGGAGTTCGAGCACTGGACTGTTCATTTTTGGTTGAGTGACCCGGCGGAGGCGTGTACCTCGTAAGGACTGAAGGTCGAAGGGGGTGGTCAGACAGGACTTGGCCACCCCTTTCGCAGAAAAACATAAGGAGGCGAAAGGATGCCCTCAAAGTGGTACCCAAAATATACCCGGGCGATTTTCTTGGGTTTCGTTAGGTTAATGCCCAGCCTGATGATGCTCATCCAACCCTTGAAG
>WFVP01000255.1 GCA_015491595.1 Anaerolineales bacterium | reverse complement strand
GGTCATGACCACGGTGGTGACCGTCATCATCGCCCTCATCGGCATCTGGCTGGGCACCATGCCCTGGGCCCAGAACATCGTGAAATGGATTAACGGCCTGGCCGGCGACCCCAAGACCGGCGTGCTGTTCCACCGGCCCCTGGGCTACGGCGACGTCAAATGGGCGGACTTCTTCTGGGCCATCGTCATGCTGGCCTTCTGTTACATCAGCTCGGTGCTGCCCATCTGGCGCTTCGCCCAGCCGGTGAACTACACCTCCTTCTGGTTCGTGATTTTCACCATCGTGGGCGCGATGGTGGGCATCGCCATCGGCGTGTTGACGGGCACGCTACCGACTGCTTTTGAAATCCCGGCTTTCGTGACCTTCAACCAGCCGCATCTGGGCACCCTGTGGCCCATGCTCTTCGTCATCATCGCCTGCGGTGCCATCTCCGGGTGGCACTCCTTGGTGTCCACCGCGGGCACGGCCCGACAGCTGGAGAAGGAAACGGACGCGCTCCCTGTGGCCGGTGGTGCCATGTACACCGAAGCTGTGCTGGGTGTGCTCTCCCTGGTGACCGCGGCCACGGTGGGCGTGACCATGAAGTTCTACGACCCGGCTCAGGGCTACAAGCTGCTGGTGGGCGCGGGCGGCGTGTTCGCCAAGGGCGCGGCCCGCTTCCTCTCCTTCATTGGCGTGCCCGAGGAGTTCGGCGGCAGCGTGGCCATGATTTTCCTGGTGGTCATGGCCATCACCGTGATGCAGCTGGTGCTGCGCTTCATGCGGGTGGCCTCCGCGGAGCTGTTGGGTGACCGCATCCCCGCCTTCAAGAACCCCCACTTCGGCTCCCTGGTGGCTGTGCTACTGACCCTCTTCCTGGTCATCTTCGGCTTCTGGCAATGGATTTGGGCCCTGTTCGGCGGTTCCAACCAGCTCTTCGCGGGCATGTCCCTGCTGCTCATCGGTATCTGGATGGCCCGTGAAGGCCGGGCCTACAACTGGGCCTTCATCCCCGGTTTGTTCATGTACGTCACCACCGTGGCGGCCCTCTTCGTGACCTCGGTGCAGAAGGCCATCTTCAAGGGCATCCTGGAGCCCTTGAGTCGGGGCGAGGCCCAGACGGGCTTCATCGTGGGCAACGCCATCACCGCGGCCTTCGGCATCTACATGATTATCTCCGCCATCGTGCTCTTCTTCGACGCCCTGGGTGCCTTCCGCCGGGCCCGGGAGCAGGCTACTGCGCCGGCGGGTGATTAGCCCGGACGTCGGCGGACGCCCGGTTTTCCGGCGTGAAGCCGTTCCGACGGTGAGCGGGGTTCTCCTCCGCTCACCGTCTTTTTGTTTGTCCGGCCTCGGTTGGGAGGATTCGAAAGGAGGAGATGCCGCTGCTTTCACATTATCTCTGTCTCCCCGGGGTCGAGGGTTAGATTTTGAAAATGCGTATTTTCGAAATTCGACCATTTTCTGCAGCGCAAGTTTGCGAAAATCCGCCCTGGTCATCTGTGGGGAATGGGGTATAATAAGCGCACCCTGTCGTGGCATTGAGGAGGTGTGCTGATGGTGCGTCGTGAAGGCAAGGACCGGCTGGAAGGGTTGCAGGTGCCCGGCTACGACATTCCCGACGAGGTCAAGGGCCACGTGGTTATCACCACCCTTAATCGGCTGTACAACTGGGGCCGGCGCAATTCCATCTGGCCGATGATGTTCGGTCTGGCGTGTTGCGCGATTGAGATGATTGCCACCGCGGCCTCCCGGTTCGACCTGGCCCGTTTCGGCATGGAGGTCATGCGGCCCAGCCCCCGCCAGGCGGACGTGATGATTGTGTCCGGGACGGTGACCAAGCGCATGATGCCCCTGATTGTGCGCCTGTACAACCAGATGCCCCTGCCCAAGTACGTCATCGCCATGGGGGCGTGCGCTTCGGGAGGCGGCCCCTTCAAGGAGGGCTACAATGTGGTGTCGGGGGTGGACAAGTACATCCCGGTGGACGTGTACATCCCCGGGTGCCCGCCGACGCCGGAAGCCCTGCTGTACGGTTTGATGAAGTTGCAGCAGAAGATTGAGAAGCAGTCCTTGAAGGAGGTGTACCTCCAGAAGGACGAGTACATCCCCGAGCCCGTGCTGGGTCCGGACATCATGGACCCGCGGGACTTCCCCATGATTCGAGAATACACCATGAAGAAATTGCAGGAAATGCAGGCCCAGGTCGGCGAATCGACCGCGGAGCAGTCGTGAAGCAAACCGCCCATATCCAGGAGGCTCACCCATGACCACACTGGTGACGGTCCCCGAACTGGAAACCCGTTTTGCTGGCGTGATTACGCCCGATACCCGTAAAGGGTATGAGGGCTACATCGTGGACGTGCAGCACCTCAAGGACTTCGCCAAAGCCTTGCGAGACGAATACGGTTACGACTATCTGGCCTCCCTTACCGGCGTGGACTATCTCCCCGAAGGCAAGATGGAGGTGGTCTACCACGTGTACAAGAGCACCGGTGGCCCGGGATTGGTGTTCAAGGTGCAGGTTCCCCGGGACAACCCTGTGGTCCCCTCTCTGGTGGACATCTATCCCGGCGCCAACTTCCAGGAACGGGAGGCCTGGGACCTTCTGGGCATCCGCTTTGAAGGTCATCCCAACTTGCGGCGCATCCTCCTGTGGGAGGGCTTCTGGGGGCATCCCCTGCGGAAGGACTGGCGAGAACCTTACTTTGAAGAAGAAGGCAAGCCCTATTCCAGCCGTTGGCCGGAAGGGAAGCACTTCCACCACGAGGACCGCAATCCCTTTGGGAAGAACGTGGACTATCCTCCGGGTTTCGACCCCTACACCTGGGAACCCGAGACCGCGGACGAAATCCTCTACCAGGCCGTCCTCAAGCGTTCGGAAATCCGGGACGACCTACGGACGGAGCGGGTGGTCATCAACCTGGGACCGCAGCACCCCTCCACCCATGGCGTGTTCCGCATGATTGTGACCTTGGATGGCGAGACCATCGTGGCCCTGGAGCCCGTGATGGGCTATCTACACCGCAACCACGAGAAGATAGGCGAGCGGAACACGTGGATTATGAACATCCCTTATACCGACCGCCTGGATTACATCTCGGCCATGGCCAACAACTTCGGCTACGTGCTGGCGGTGGAGAAGCTCATGGGTATCCAGCCGCCGGAGCGAGCCGAGTACATCCGGGTCATCATGGCCGAGCTCACCCGTATCGTGAACCACCTGTGGGCCATTGGGTTCTTGTTGAACGACCTGGGGGCCTTCTTCACCCCGGCCCTGTACGCCATTGAGGAGCGGGAGCTCATCCTGGACGTGTTTGAGGCGGTCACCGGCTCCCGCATGATGAACAACTACTTCCGTTTTGGCGGTGTGGCCCGGGACATCCCCGAGGACGCTTGGAAGAAACTGGTGGAGCTGGTCACCGACCGGTTGCCTCGGAAGGTGGATGAGCTGGACCGGTATCTGACGGAGAGCGAGCTCATCAAGAGCCGGACCATCGGCGTGGGCGTGCTCACGGCGGAGGAAGCCATCGCCCTCTCCACCTCGGGTCCGGTGCTGCGGGCTTCGGGCGTGCCCTACGACGTCCGCCGGGCCGACCCCTACAGCATTTACGACCGCTTTGACTTCGACGTGGCCGTGCGCTATCACGGCGATGTGTACGACCGCTACCTCATCCGCATTGATGAGATGCGCCAGAGCCTGCGCATCTTGCAGCAGGCCATCCGGGACATCCCCGACGGGCCCATCATGGCGGGCAAGCCCCAGTACCAGGTGCGGGTGCCGCCGGGGGAGGCCTACGGTCGCGTCGAGGCGCCCAAGGGCGAGCTGGGCTTCTATGTGGTCTCCACGGGCAAACCCAACCCCTGGCGCTACCACGTGCGGGCGCCTTCCTTCGTGAACCTCACGGCCCTGGAGACCATGTGCCGGGGACACAAGATTGCCGACGTGGTGACCATCCTCGGCTCCATTGACATCGTGCTGGGCGAGGTGGACCGATAAACCGGGGACTCTTTTGTCCCTGGTCGCCCATGGACGGAGACAGGACGACGGCCAACTGTTCCCAGGAGGATCCCGATGGACGGACGTGGCATCTTGCGCGGTCTTGCGGTCACTTTCAAGCACTTCATCGCTTCCTACGTGGATGATTTCCGCCGCCTGGGCAAACGCTACTTCACCCAGGAGGGGGTGCTCTATCGTTCCAGCCCCCAGGTGGAGGGCGTGTTCACCATTCAGTACCCCGAAGAACGGCGGCCGGTGCCGGAGAACTTCCGGTTCATCCCCTTCCTGGTGTACGACGAGGGGCCCAACGGCGAGAAGGAAATCCGCTGCACCGCGTGCGGCATTTGCGCCAAGGTTTGCCCGCCCCAGTGCATCTGGATTGTGCGGGCCCATGACCCTGAAACGGGGAAGCCCTTGAAGAAGCCCGCGGAGTTCTATATCGACGTGGACATCTGCATGAACTGCGGCTTTTGTGCGGAGTTCTGCCCCTTTGACGCCATCATCATGGACCACGACTACGAACTGGCCACGTACGACCGTTTCGCCACCAACGTGTTCGATATCAACCGGCTCCTGAAGCCGGCTTCGTACTATCAGCAAATCCGCCCGACCCAGTACGCCCTCAAGGCTGCCGAGCGGGAGAAGAAGGCAGCGGCCAAGGCGGCGCGACGGGGAAAGGCGGCGTAACGCCAAAGCGCAAAGGAGGATTGCATGCCGACCCGTGACGAGGTTTTACAAGCCCTCAGCCGGGTGATGGACCCGGAACTGGGACGGGATATCGTTTCCCTGGGCATGGTCCAGGATGTGCAGGTGGACGGCGGCCGGGTGGCGGTGCGCATCGTCCTGACCACCCCTGCCTGTCCCCTGCGGGACCACATCCAGGAGGATGTGCGTCGGGCGTTGCAGGCCCTGCCGGGCGTGCAGGAGGTGGACATCACCATGGACGCTCAGGTGCCCCAGGGTATTCGCGCCCTGGACCTGCCCCATATTCGCACGGCCATCGCGGTGGGTTCGGGGAAAGGCGGTGTGGGCAAGTCCACGGTGGCCGTGAACCTGGCCGTGGCCCTGGCGGATTTGGGCGCTTCGGTCGGGTTGCTGGATGCGGACATCTACGGCCCCAACATCCCCCGCATGATGGGCGTGCACCGTCTGCCTCCGCTGACCGAGGAAGGGAAGTTGCGTCCGGCGGAGGCTTATGGGGTGAAGTTGATGTCCATCGGTTTCCTGGTGCCGCCGGACCAGCCCCTCATCTGGCGGGGGCCGATGCTGCACACGGCCATCCGGCAGTTCCTCCACGACGTGGATTGGGGCCAACTGGATTACCTCATCATCGACCTGCCCCCGGGCACGGGGGATGCGGCCCTGAGCGTGGCCCAGTTGCTCCCCCTCACCGGCGCGGTGGTGGTCACCTTGCCCCAAAAGGTTTCCCTGGACGACGCGCGGCGCTCTGTGGAGATGTTCCGGAAGCTCAACGTGCCCGTGCTGGGCATTATCGAGAACATGAGCTACCTGGAGCTTCCCGACGGGACTCGCATGGACGTGTTCGGTGCCGGCGGCGGTGAAGCCCTGGCGCAAGAGGTGGATGCGCCTTATTTGGGGGCCATCCCCATGGACCCGGAAGTGCGCAAAGGCGGCGACGCCGGCAAGCCCGTGGTGGTGACCCAGCCCGAGGCGCCGGTATCCAAGGCCCTGTTGGAGCTGGCCAAGCAGGTGGCCGCGCGCATCAGCGTACAGGCGGTGACTCAGCCTCGGGAGACGCCTTCGGGCGCTGGGGGCCGCATTCCTCTCATCCGCGGACCGCGGATTGGGCGTTGAGGGCCAACGACCTTTGGTGGATGGGAGGTGGACCGTGGACGAGAAGGTGCGTAAGCGCGTCCTGCGCATGATTCCGTACGGCCTGTACGTGGCCACCGCCCTGCACGAGGGTCAGGTGGCCGCGGGAACGATTACGTGGCTCTCCCAGGCTTCCTTCAAACCCCCGCTGGTCATGACGGCCCTGAAGGCCGATAGCTACCTGTACCACCAGGTGAAGGCCGCGGGAGCCTTCGCGGTCAATATTCTGGGCACCGGCCAGAAAGACCTGGCCGCGGCCTTTTTCCGTGGGGCTCAGGTGCAGGATGGCAAGCTGAACGGTTACGCCTTCGAGCCCGGCCCCGAAACGGGCGCGCCCCTGTTGCTGGACGCGCCCGCGTGGTTCGAGGCCCGGGTCACCGATGTGGTGGAGCGAGGGGACCACACCGTGGTGGTGGCCGAAGTGGTCAGCGTGGGCTTGCGGAACCCTGAAGCCCAGCCCCTTCTACTTCAGGAGACCGGCTGGCAGTATGGGGGTTGAAAGGCAGCCTGGACCTCATCCCAAGCAGTAACGGGCCGGAATCTTTGCATTCCGGCCCGTTTTTTGTCCTGGCGTGGATTAGGG
>WFVP01000254.1 GCA_015491595.1 Anaerolineales bacterium | reverse complement strand
CTCTTCTTCCATGCGCTCGATGCGCAAGTCCGTACGAATGGTCGCGGTGGTACCGTCCTGATAGACGATGGTGGTTTCCACTTCCACCGTGGGCGCGTCACCATACATGGCTTCAATGAGGCGCGCGTATCGCTGGCGAATCAGGCGGCGGCGTACCTTGCGGGTTCGGGTGAGTTCCGCGTCGTCCGCGTCCAGTTCCTTGTGCAGGAGCAGGAATCGCTGGATGCGGGCTGCAGGCGGCAGGTCCTGGTTGACCCGGCGCACATGTTCTTTGATGAGGGCGTACACTTGGGGCTTTTGGGAGAGGTCGGTGTACGTGGTGTAGGGGAGTTGCCGGTTCTCGGCCCATTTGCCTACGTTGGCGAAATCGATGTTGATGAAGGCCGTGACATAAGGCAGGTCGCCGCCGCCAAAGACCACGGCTTCCCGAATGTAGGGGCTGAATTTGAGTTTATTCTCAATGAATTGCGGACTGAACTTGGTGCCGTCGGACAGGGTCATCACGTCCTTGGCCCGGTCGATGACGATGAGATGGCCGTCCTCGTCGAAGTAGCCCGCGTCGCCCGAGTGCAACCAGCCTTCTTCGTCAATGGCTTCCCGGGTGGCCTCAGGGTTCTTGTAATACCCCACCATGACCGCGGGCGAACGCATGAGGATTTCGCCTGTCTCTTCGTCGATTTTCACTTCCGTCTCGGGAATGGGCAGGCCCACTGTCTGGAACTTGATGTCGCCATCCCGGTGCAGCACCGCGATACCGCTGATTTCCGTTTGCCCGTAGATTTGTTTCAGGTTGACTCCCAGCGCGTGGAAGAAGCGGAACACATCGGGTCCCAAAGCCGCGCCTCCGGTATAGGCCCGTTTCAAATGCCGCAGACCCAGTTGGTCTTTGATTTGCTGGAACACCAGCCAGTCGGCCAGGAAGTACTTGATGCGCAGCCACAAGGAAGGCTTCTTCTTGGCAAAGCGGGTGTCGGCCATTTCATAGCCAATGGGCAGGGCCCAGTTGAAGAACCAGCGCTTGAGGGGGGTGGTGTCCTCGATTTTCACCTGAACCTGGCTGACCAGGCTCTCCCAAATGCGGGGTGGACTGAACATCACCTGGGGGCCGATTTCCCGCAAATCGTGCTGCACGGTCTCGGGACGTTCGGGAAAGTTGATTTTGAACCCAATATACAGCCCGCTGGCCACGGTCATCATCTGTTCGCCAATCCATGCCAGGGGCAGGAAGGAGACGTACTCATCGTCGGGTTCCAGGGGGTCCACGGCCATGAGGTTCTTGGCCATGCTCAGCAGGTTCTTGTGCGTCAACATGGCCAGTTTGGGCCGCGCGGTGGTGCCGGAAGTCGTGGAGAGGATGGCCAGGTCCGTGGCCTTACCCTGGGCCAGACGCTCCTCGAACCAACCGGGGTGCTTTTCCTCAAAGGCTTTGCCCAGGGCGACCACGTCGTGGAAGTACATCAAGTAGGGTTGGTTGTAGGCCCGCAGACCTTTGGGGTCGTAGTAGATGACCTTGTGGACCCTGTCCTTCAAGGAAGGCCAGATTTCGATGATTTTGTCCACCTGTTCCTGGTCCTCGGCCACGATGAAGGTCGCATCGGCCCGGACGGCGATGTCTTCCACTTCCGGCGGGATGGAATCCTGATAAATGCCCACGGATTTGGACCCCAGGGATTGGGCCGCCAGTTCGGCGATGACCCACTCCGGACGGTTGTCGCCGATGATGGCCACGGTGTCTTCGGGTTGGAGTCCCAATTCGTGCAGACCCAACGCGAAGTGCTTGACGAATTCATAGAACTGCCGCCAGGTCATCTCCTGCCAGATGCCGTAAATACGCTCCCGAAGGGCCACCCGGTCTGGGTGCTTCTGGGCATGGGCGTACAGGTATTGCGGTAGCGTTTGGGGGCGTTCCACCATATCCACCACGGCTTCCTCCTACCATTCGGCAAAGACTTGGTCTACAGGGAATTCCAGGCCCAGCAGAGGGGAACGGGCCGTCTGGCCCCTTTGATAGGAGGCCACTCGTTCCAGCCCTTTGGGCGTCAGGGTATACACCTCCAGGGTTTGCTTTTCCGGGTCCACCAGCCAGTACTCCTTTACCCCGTGGCGGGCGTACAGCGTGCGTTTGTAGCCTCGGTCCCGTGCCATGGAGAATGCAGGAACCATGACCAGTTCACCATCCAGGAGCTCGAAGCGCCGGGGGTCGGTTTCGGGGATGCTTTTGTAGTCCCAGTAGGTAAAACGGATGCGTGTAGGAGCGCTCATGGCACCTCCTGCAGAGGGCTGTGCCAAGTCGGATGTGGTTCTGTCGATGGAGGACTCAGGCGGCGGAAACCATGCTGCTCGCCGGTCACAATAGCCTGCCATCCACCAACCACGGCCCGATCCATATGTGCTTACACCGCCTGTCCCAGGTACGCCTGGATGACCACCGGGTCCTTGCGAACTTCGTCGGGTGTGCCTTCGGCGATTTTCTGCCCGAAGTTGAGCACGATGACCCGGTCGCTGATGTCCATGACCACGCCCATGTCATGTTCGATGAGCACGATGGTGATGCCATACTCTTCGTAGATGTCGAGAATGAAGCGGGCCATGTCGGCTTTTTCTTCCGTGTTCATTCCGGCCATGGGCTCGTCCAGTAACAAAATGGCCGGACGCAAAGCAAGCGCCCGGCCCAGTTCCACGCGTTTCTGCAGGCCATAGGGCAGTGAGGCCACAGGCTTATGGCGGATGTCTTCGATTTCCAGGAAATCGATGATGTCTTCGACGAAGTCCCGCATTTCGATTTGTTCCTTCTGGGCCGGACCCCAATACATCATGGCCTGGAGCAATCCCGCCTTCATATGGATGTGGGCTCCGGCCATGAGGTTCTCCAACACCGTCATGTGACGGAAGAGTTCGATGTTCTGGAATGTACGGGCCACGCCTACCTGGGCAATCTGATGGGGACGCATTTTCGTCAGTTCGTACTCATTGCCGTGGTTGTAAAAGAGAATGCGTCCTTCCTGAGGGCGATAACGTCCACTGATGCAATTGAGCAGGCTGGTCTTTCCCGCGCCGTTGGGTCCGATGATGGCCAAGATTTCGCTTTGACGTACGTGCAGACTCACACCGGATAAGGCGGTCACGCCACGAAAATGTAAGGTCACATTGTCCACCACCAGTTGGGTTTCGCCAGGCTGAAGTGTGCTACGATTCAAGTTGTACCGAAAACCACGCTGGAGCATGAATTCTGCCTCCCGGCAAGGACGAGGGTTCAACGGCCATCCGAAAGCCTATCGAAGGATGGGTACCTGCTATTATAACGGTTCTTTCGGGGAAAGGTTGATACCCGACACACAATCGCCGTCCTTTCCTTTTGCCAAGGTTAACCCGTATTGACCTCATTGGTTAGAAAAGTCTTTTCATTAACGCACCTGTGGTCTCAAGTATACTTGAGACTCAGGAGGTGGCTCTGATGCCCCAACGTCTCCTCATCACGGGTCGTCCCGGAGTTGGAAAAACCACTTTGGTCCAGAGGGTCGTGGCCGGCTTGTCGCGTCCCCTTCGAGGGTTCATCACCCAAGAGGTGCAGGAGGGAGGCCGGCGGGTGGGATTCCAGGTTGTCACCTTCTCGGGACGTAAGGTCTGGCTGGCCCATGTCGCCCGGTCGCAGGGACCGCGCGTGGGCCGATATCGGGTGAACCTGGCGGGGTTCGAGGAGGTGGTGCTCCCGGAATTGAACTTGAAGGACGCCCCGCCGGAAACGTTGGTCGTGGTGGACGAAATCGGCCCTATGGAATTGCTCTCCGTCCCCTTTCAGAGAGCCCTCATGGCCCTGATGGACGGTCCCTGGGATGTCCTGGCGACGATGGCCTTGAAACCCCATCCCATCATCCGCGCCCTCAAGGCCCGGCAGGATGTCGAGGTGGTGGTGCTGACCCCGCAGAACCGGGACGCCCTGGTACCGCAACTTCGGGCCCGGCTGGAGAGGGCCCCCTCATGATTTCCGTGCGCGACCTGGTCATTCGATATCCTCGCGCGCCCCATGCCGCCCCCGCGGGCCTGTCCCTGGAGGTGGACGAAGGGGAGACCGTGCTCCTCCTGGGCCCTTCGGGTTGCGGCAAATCCAGCCTGGCCTACGCCCTCACCGGCCTGGTACCCCACGACCTGTATGCCCGGGTGGAAGGCGAGATTTGGGTGCGAGGGCTGGACCCCCGCCGGGAGCCGCCCGGACACATGGCCGCGCATGTTGGTTTGGTGTTGCAGGACCCCGAAGCCTCCTTCGCTACCCTGGTGGTGGAGGATGAGGTGGCTTTTGGCCTGGAGAACCTTGGGGTCCCGAGGGACGAAATGGAAGACCGCATCCAGCGAGCCCTGGCCCAGGTGGGAATGCTCTCCTATCGTCACCGTCGGTTGGAGACTTTATCGGGAGGCGAGGCCCAGCGAGTAGCCCTGGCCGCACTGCTGGCCATGGAGCAGCCCATCCTCGTCTTGGATGAACCAACGGCCAATTTGGACCCTCCGGGCACCCGGGAGTTCTTCCAGACCCTGGCCCGCCTCAAAGGCCACCATACGATGCTGCTCATCGAGCACAAGGTGGACGCCTGCCTGCCCCTGGTGGACCGGGTGGTGCTCCTGGACGCGCGGGGCCGCGTGCTGACCCAGGGTCCGCCTCGGCCCACGTTGGAAACCCATTTGGAAGAAGCCTTGCGCGCCGGGCTTTGGCTTCCCGAAGACCTGGACCCCCGGGCTCGCTTTCGGGTGGACTTCACCCAGGGCTTCCCCGAACTGAACGACCATCCTCCGGCCGTTGCGGTTCGCAACGTGACCTTTGGCTATCGAGAGGGGCAGCCCATCCTGCACAACGTGAGCTTTGCCATCCCTCAAGGGGATTTCGTGGCCCTGGTAGGGCCCAACGGCGCGGGGAAATCCACGCTGGCCCACCTGTTGCTGGGGTTGAAGGAGCCCCAACAGGGGACCATCGCCCTCTTCGGCCGGGATGTTCGGGCGCTTCCTCCTGAAGAGCGCATCCGCTACGCGGGTTTGGTCTTTCAGAACCCGGAGCATCAGTTCGTGACCGAGCGGGTCTGGGACGAACTGGCTTACACCCTCCGGGTCCACGGTTGGGACGAAGCCCACATACGGGCTCGCGTGCAGGCCTTGCTTGCCCGGTTTCGATTGCAGGACT
>WFVP01000253.1 GCA_015491595.1 Anaerolineales bacterium | reverse complement strand
GGCCAGAGGAGGGGCGCGGCTCCGGCCATGACCACCAGGCCCAGGCCGATGAGGGCCAGGAGGAGGGAGCGGCGGGCCAGGCCCGGGAGGGTGCGGTCCTGCCAGGCGTCGTCGTCCCAGGCTGCCCATTGCAGGCGGCGCTTCCAGCGGTTCACGTCCAGGAAGCCCAGCACGAGGTCGGCCACCCGGTCCCGCTGTTGCACCCCGGCATATTCCAGCACGTGGCGGTAGGCGGGGGTGAAGACCACCCGTGCGCCCAGGAAGACCATCCCGGCCAGGCCCAGCGCGGCCAGCACGGTGCCCAACCAGGCCATCGTCATGTCACACCTCCCCGATGCTCTGGATGAGGCGGTGGGCCTGGAACCACCCGAAGACCATGACGCCCAGGGCCAGGAGCAGGGCCATCTGGGCGTGGGCGGGCGCGAAGAGGTCGGGCACCTGGATCATCATGAAGACCAGCGCGCCGCCCATGGAGAGGGCCACGATGCGCATGAGGCTCGCGGCCTCGGAGGCTTTGGCCTCCGCGTCCCCGCGGGCTTCCAGCACGTCGGAGAGGGCATCGGCCACGGTGACGAAGACGTCCTGGAACCCGGTTCCGCCCGTCTCCCACAGCCTGCGCAGGAGCACCAGAAGCACGGCGAGATGCAGGCTCAGGGCCCGGGCCTCGTCCTGATACCGGGCAAAGGCCTGCAGGCCCGTTCTCTGCACGTCCTGTCCCAGGCGCTCCAGCCACTCGCGGAGGGGCCCATGGTCCAGGGTTTCCACGCTTTCCCGGAAGAGGATGGGCACGTTGGGGGTGACGGGGAGCATGGCCGCGAGGGTGCGCAGGAAGAAGGGCAGGTCCTTTTCCACGGCCTTTTGCAGGGCCCTCCATCGGCCCTCGATCCAGGACCGCACCGCGAGGTGGGCCAGGGGCAGGGCCAGGACGGACATCCAGGCGGGGATGGGCAGGAGCAGGATGAAGCCGCCCAGCGCCGCGGCCACCCCGGCCACGGCGGCCCAGAAGGTCTCGGCCTCCCGTCCCGCGACGCGCTCGCCAAAGGCCAGGCGGATGCGGTGCTCCCAGGAGCCCAGTTTTGGGGCATTGTCCTCCCCTTCCAGGCCGTAATACACGCTCAGGAGGTGCTCCTGGGGCGTGCGCACGGCCCGTCGGGTCAGGCGGTGGACCATGAAGGCCAGGGCCAGCGCGGCCAGGACCGCGCCGGTGAGGGGCAGATAGGCTTCCATCATGGCCAGGACGTCACCCATGGTTCTTCTCCCATTTGAGGGGTTCCAGGCGTTCCATGCCGCATTCGTAGATGCGGTGGAAGGGCACGTCCCCGCCCTTGAGGGCGGGCCCGATCTCCCAGATGCCCAGGACGCGGCGCTTTTCGCCCTCCCAGCCCAGATGGATGAGGAAATCCAGGGCGTGAACGATCATGGCCTTGGTACCCTGGCGTCCGATGCCCAGGTCGGTGTAGACCAGGGTCTCCATGCGCTCCACCGCGCTTTCGGGGCCGAAGGCGTGCAATGTGGACAGGCCCGGATGCCCGGACATCTGGGCCCGAAAGAGGCTCATGACGTGGTGGCCGCGGCGCATTTCGCCCACGATGAGCCAGTCGGGGCGCATGCGCATGGCGTCGTCCACGCCGTCGGCCAGGGTGTAGGTCGGGACCTGGGAGCCCGGGGGCGCGGGCCGGGCCTCGATGGTGACCACGTTGGGGTGGGGCAGATAGATCTCCTCCGGGTCCTCGATCTTCACGATGCGGGCGTGGCGGGGGATGCCGTGGCACAGGGCGCTGAGGAAAGTGGTCTTGCCCACGTAGGTCTCGCCCACGATGAGGAAGCGCTTTCCCCGGGCCACCCATTCCAGAAGTTGCTGCATCAGCCATTCGGGGGCCATGTCCCAGGCCACGATCTGCTCCGGCGGCACGGGCCGGGCCTCGAAGAGGCGGATGTTGATGGAGGGGAAGTCCCCGCCGGGAAGCAGTACGGGATGCAAAATCTTCACCCGTGCCCCGCCAAAGCCCTCCCGCCGGGGGAGGCGCGCGTCGATGGAGGGGGTGGCCTCGGAGAGTTGCTTTCCGACCGCGATGGAGAGGGCCTCCACGATGCGGGCCACTTCCTCCCGGGTGGGCGCGTAATCGTAGGGCTGGAAGAAACGCTCCCCTTTGGGGAGCACCCACACGGTGCCGTCGGGGTTGAGGGCGATCTCCGCATACTGCCCGGAGTCGAGGAGTTTTTGCAGGAAGCCCAGGCCGCCCACCCGGCCCACCAGGTCCTGGACCAGCGCGGCCTGGAGCACGGGGGGCAGGTACACGCCGGTTTCCTGCGCGGCCCGGGCCACGGCCTGGCGGGCCGCGGCCTCCAGGCGTGCCCGGTCCCGCACGTCGGGCCGCTGCGCTTCCAGGAGGTTCAGGGCCGCCTGCATCACGGCCTCTCGCTGTTTCTGCGTGATCTGAGGGTTCGCGAAGCGGGTCCAGGACATGTCACGTCCTCCGTCCCAGGCGGATGCGGAACACCCTGCGCCGGGGCCGGTACCCGTCTGTGGACAGGGGGCCGAAGAGGTCGGTGGCCAGGATTTCGACGCCGCTGCGCAGGGCCTGGCTGCGCAGGGGCGGCCAGAGGCCCTCGTCCTGGGCCTGGCCCACGCGGGGGTCGTCGGGGATCACGATGGGCGTGGGGAAGGGCTGGCCCAGGATTTGGGAAGCCAAGTTCTGCCAGGCTTCGGGCGAGAGCCGGTGGCCCACGCGATTCAGCACCACATGGACGGCCTCGGGGGGCAGGATGGCCAGGCGCTGGACCACGGTTTTGTAGGCTTCCACGGCCCGCACCACGCCCTCGGTGGAAGGCCGGGCCACCAGCACCAGGCGGGCGATGGCCTGGAAGGCCACGGAGGCCAGGGCCGTGGGCGGCAGGTCGAAGAGGATGGCCCCGTAGCCCAGGCGCACGGCCTGGTCCACCAGGTTCTTCATGGAACTGGGGGCGTTGGGGTCCTCGATGAGGGTCTGGGCCTCGGAGAGCACGTCGGGGAAGCCTGCGAGGACGTCCACGCCGTCCCTGGGCTGGACGGCCTTTTTCAGGGATTCGGGCGTGGGTTCCAGCCGCCACATGGTGATGTTGGGGTGGCGCTTGAGGCCCAGGTTGACGGGCAGGTCGTCGGGCGCGCCCAGGCCCACGAGCAGGGTGGGGATGCCTCGCTGGGCCGCGGCGAAGGCCAGGCTGGTGGCCAGGGTGGTCTTGCCCACCCCGCCCGTCTGGGCCCAGACGCCCACGATCTGCACGCCGGTCACCCGGGTGGGCGTTGAGGCTCCCGAAGGCGTGCCGCCCCAGTCCCCCTGCCCCTGCTGCTGGCGCTGCTGCATGACCTCCCGGTGCACCGTGTGGGCGATGT
>WFVP01000252.1 GCA_015491595.1 Anaerolineales bacterium | reverse complement strand
GGGGTAGAGAATGTGGATGCCGCTGGGCCCCAGGAGGATGGGGGGAAGGGGCTGGGATTGGCCGGGCCAAGGCGCGTTGAGGACCAGGATGAAGTAGCGGTCCAGGTGTTCCTGGAGGAGTTCGGCCAGACGTTCCTGGGCCGGCGCGTTCCAGAACCAGGGCAGGCCGTACTTCCAGGCGCCCTGCAGTCGCTGGACCAGGCTCAGGGACGCGCTGCGCCGGTTGGCGAAGGGCGCAAGGTTGAGGATTTTCATGGGATTGATGGGGGGCATACCCTTCCCTCCTTACGGGTGAAGCGCGGAGGGCCTCAGTTCCCCAACTGGGGTGGTTGGCCCAGGCGGGCCCGTTCCTCCTCCACAATCGAAGGTTCCAGCTTGCGCACCAGGGGTTTGGGCCGCTGGAGGGCCTGTCCCGGCGGGACGTCCTGGGGCTCCCAGCGCGCCGTTCCCTTGTCCGCTTCGTAGTGCAGGATAGACCGCTTGCCCCACTCGTCCTCCACCTCTTCCGTCACCAGGGGGCCGAAGAGGGGCTGGGTGAAGCCCAGGAGGTGGTGCAGGGCCTCGGAGGTGAAGGGGAGATAGGGGGCCAGCAGGATTTTCAGCCGGTTGATGGCCTGAATGGCGGTGAACATCACCGTGCCTGCGTCCTCTTTCTTCCCTTCCTTGACCAGGGACCAGGGCGCGCGGCGTTCCAGATAGCGGTTGACTTCTCCCGCCAGACGCATGGCTTCCACCAGGCCCGCCCGCAACTGCACCCGTTCCAGATGCTCGCCCACGGTGGTGAACCCCTGGTCGATTTGGGCCAGGAGTTCCCGGTCCTCAGGGCGCAATTCGCCCGGCTCGGGCACCCGGCCCTCCCCGTGCTTGTAAGTGAAGGAAAGCACCCGGTGGACCAGGTTCCCCCAGGTGGCCACCAGTTCGTCGTTGTTGCGCCGCAGGAAGTCCTCCCAATCCCAGTCCGTGTCCCGGCTCTCGGGCATGATGATGGTGAGGTAGTAGCGGAGAGGGTCGGGGTCGTAGCGGGAGAGAAAGTCCAGGCACCATACGGCCCAGTTGCGGCTGCCGGAAATCTTCTGGCCCTCCAGGTTGAGGAAGGCGTTGGCCGGCACGTCGTAGGGCAAGTTGAGGGGGCGAGGGGCCTGGCCCTCGAACAGTTCGCCAAAGCGCGTCCCCGCGGCCATGGTTTGCGCGGGCCACATGAGGGCGTGGAAGGGAATGTTGTCCTTGCCGATGAAGTAGTAGAGCCGGGCTTCGGGGTTGTACCACCATTCGTGCCAGGCCTGGGGGTCGGCGTAGCGCTGTGCCCACTCGATGGTGGCCGAGAGATAGCCGATGACGGCCTCGAACCACACGTACATGACCTTGTGCTCCCATCCCGGTACGGGGACGGGAATGCCCCAGGTCAGGTCCCGGGTGATGGGCCGCGGTTTCAGGCCTTCACTGCGCAGCACACCCAGGGACTGGTGCACGACCAGAGGGCGCCAGGCGTCCTTCTTGGTTTCCAGCCAGGCTTCCAGGTCCTTTTGCAGTTTGGGCAGGTCGAAGTAGAGGTGTTCCGTTTCCCGAAGTTCGGGAACGCTGCCATCGATGCGGGAGCGAGGGTTGATGAGTTTCGTCGCGTCTAGCAGGTTGCCGCACTTGTCGCACTGGTCTCCCCGGGCTCCGGGATACCCGCAGATGTAGCACGTGCCCTCCACGAAGCGGTCGGGCAGGAAGCCAAAGGAGGGCGAGTACCATTGTTGTTCTTTCTGGGCGAACAGGTATCCGTTGTCGTACAGGGCCTGGAAGATGGCCTGGGAGACCTTGCGGTGGTTTTCGGTATGGGTGGATGTGTACAGGTCGAAGGTGATGCCGATTTTCTTCCAGAGTTCCAGGAATCGTTCGTGATAGTGCTGGTAGACCTCTTCTGGCGTCGACCCCTCATCCAGGGCCCGTACCAGGATGGGCGTGCCATGGGCGTCGGAGCCCGAGACCATGAGCATCCGCCGGCCCCGCATGCGCTGGTAGCGGGCGAAGATGTCCGCGGGCAGGTAAGCGCCTGCCAGGTTGCCCACGTGGAGCAGGGCATTGGCATAGGGCCAGGCAACACCAGCCAGAATGGGGATGCTCATGGTCGACCCTCCGCTTCCTCGTGGTGGTCAGGTTTGGTTCCGGTTTCCGTTAAATCTCCGGTACGCCGTCCAGTTCCTGGGGGCCTTCTGGAGAGGCTTCGTTGATGAGCCAGGGCTTGCCCTCCCGCAAGATGAGGGCCACATCCCCTTGAATCTCAAAGGTGTTTCCCATCAGACGGCGACGGCGACCCACCGCCACCCGTTTGCCTTCCGCCAGCCACTTCAGCAGCGTCTCGCGGGGCAGGATTTCGACATCGGAGTAGTGTACGAACCGACGGCGATAGCCCCGGGCCCAGGCGACCCGTCCGTTCTCCCGATGCACCGCTTCAATGATGAAATCGTACTTCGGCTTTCCCATGGTCTCACCTCGTGGCAGGGTCGAGAAGGTGGATGTTGAAAGCAAAAATCCGTGAGGGAGCTGCATGCTCGTTGCCTGTACAGGGGTCGCTTGTTTGTTTTGGGAAAAGAACAAGTCGGGGTGGGCGGACTCGAACCGCCGACTCCCGCGCCCCAAACGCGGTGCGCTACCACCTGCGCTACACCCCGATGCACTCCAGGGCAACCTTAGTATAAGACCGGCCCCAAGTCACGTCAAGAAGGCGGACAAGATATGTCATTGTTGCCCCTGGGGTCTGGACAAGAGTTTGGACAGCTGCTGCAAGCAGGTATACTTCAGGGCATAGGCCTGATCGGGCACGGGACCGCCGGTAGAAAAGAAAGATAATGTGCGCAGCGGCTTCGCCGCTGCGCACATTATCTACTTCTTTCCTGCGGTCCAGGGACTGGTCAGGCCTGCGCGAAACGCTGTGTCCTTTCTGAGCAGGGGTCACCACCCTTGCTGTCCAAACTTTCGTCCGAGTCTCAGGGATAAGATATGTCATTGTTGCTCTGGTTGACATTTGGCCTGGGGGCGTTACAATAAAAGCGCCGTTGGGGGCTCGTCTAATCGGCAGGACAGCGGACTTTGGATCCGCCGGTGCAGGTTCGAGTCCTGCGCCCCCAGCCTGGCAGGGCCCTGGTGTTGACCGAAGGGCCCTTTTTCGTTTCCGGGAGTAAGGGCGATGACGACGGGACGACAGGCAACCGTGGTGGTGGGCATGAGCGGGGGTGTGGACAGTTCCGTGGCCGCGGCCCTGTTGGTGCGGCAGGGTTATCGGGTCATCGGCGTTATGTTGCGTCTGTGGGCCGAACCGGGTTGTGAACACCTGAATCGATGCTGCACCCCCGAGGCGATGCTGGCCGCCCGCCAGGTGGCCCATCGGTTGGGCATTCCCTTTTACGTGTACGACGTGCGTCAGGTCTTCTACCGCACGGTGGTGCAGGCCTTCTTCCAGGGGTATGCCAGGGGCTGGACGCCCAATCCCTGCCTGGTCTGCAACGCGCACATCCGCTGGGGCGCCTTGCTCCACTACGCCCGGCAATTGGGCGCGGATTACTTCGCCACCGGGCACTACGCGCGCCTGCGCCGCACGGAGGACGGCCGCGTCCAACTGCTGCGGGGCGTGGACCGGAACAAGGACCAATCGTACGTGCTCAGCGTGCTCACCCAGGAGCAGTTGCAGCATACGCTGCTGCCCATCGGGGAGTACACCAAGGACCAGGTGAGGCGAATGGCCGAGGAATGGGACCTGCCGGTGGCCCACCGGCGGGAGAGCCAGGATTTGTGCTTCCTGGCCGGGGAGGATTACCGCTCCTTCCTGGCCCGACACCGGCCGGATTTGGAAAAGCCCGGTCCCATCCTGGACCTGGAAGGGCGCCTTCTGGGAACGCACCGGGGCCTGGCCTTCTATACCATCGGCCAGCGTCGCGGGCTGGGCCTGCGCACGGGACGGCCCCTGTACGTGCTGGCCAAGGACGTGGCCCGGAACGCCCTCATCGTAGGACCCAGGGAGGCGCGAGGCAAGAAGACCCTTATCGCCCGGGAGGTCAACTGGATTCTGGGGGAACCGCCCGCGGCCACCTTTCGGGCCGAGGTACAGATTCGGTACCGGGCCCGGGCCGTGCCCGCGTCCATCGCGTTGGTGGAAGAGGGCCGGGCCTTTCGGGTGGCGTTCGACGAGCCGGTGTGGGACATCACCCCCGGCCAGCGCGCGGTGGTGTATCAGGGAGACCTCTGTCTGGGTGGGGGGACCATCGTGGCCGTGGAAGACGCGGCGTCGCCGGCGCTCGAGGTCTCGGCCATGGCATCCCGCCAGGAAGGGGGACAGGAATGAACTGGCCGGGTTTCTGTTTTGGCCTGTTGTGGATTCCCGCCCTGGGGTTGGGCGTGTACGCCTGGCGAAGCCAGGGAGGATGGCTCTGGCTGGTGGCTTCCTTATTCTT
>WFVP01000251.1 GCA_015491595.1 Anaerolineales bacterium | reverse complement strand
TCCAACCGACGCACCTCCACCAGCACCTCGGCAGGACCGCCGATGCGGGCCGAGGTG
Organism: Anaerolineales bacterium; assembly: GCA_015491595.1. Classification (GTDB taxonomy): domain Bacteria; phylum Chloroflexota; class Anaerolineae; order Anaerolineales; family DRMV01; genus S139-71. Next base: position 12,882 of record WFVP01000251.1, on the reverse strand, counting down.
TAAGGGGCCAGGAGCGCGTGCTCCCGCACGGCCTCCCCGAAGTGGGACCGCAGGGCTTCTTTGACCGCGTCTGAGACCATGACCACCTTACTCCTCATGGCCCGCTCCTTTCGCCACCGGAGCCGCAGCCCCGATGCCCGCCTCATCGCCACCCTGCAACGCCTGGGCCAGGACTTCCAGCATCACCTGCGCATCCCCGGCGGAGAACAACAACACCACCGCCGGCGGTTCCACCTGGGAGAGCAACACGGGCACCGCGTCCACGGGTTGGGCCACCCGGAAGGACCGAGGATGGTCCAGAGCCCGGAACAGGGCTTCCTCCTGGAAGTCGGGCGGCGCTTCCTCCCGGGCCGGATACACCCCGGTGACCACCAGGCCGTCGGCCTGGCGCAGGGCCTGGGCGAACTGAGGGAGCAAGCGCAGGGTCCGGCTGTAGGTGTGGGGCTGCCACACCGCCCACAGACGATGTTCGGGGTAACGCTGGCGGGCCGCCTCCAGGGTGGTGGCAATTTCCACGGGATGATGGCCGTAGTCGTTGACCAACACCCAGCCGGCCACCTCCGCCACCACGGTGAAACGCCGTTCCACGCCCTGGAAGGCGGCCAGAGCCTGCGCGGCGGCCGCAACGTCCTCGCCCAACAGGTGCACCAGGGCCAGCACGGCCAGGGCGTTGCGCACGTTGTGCTCTCCGGGCAGGGGCAAATGCACCTGGGCCAGCCGACGACCTGCATGCTCCACCTCGAAGCGGGTGCCTTCCGGATGCTTCTCCACCTCCACAGCCCGGTAGTCGCTGCCCGCTTCCAGACCGTACGTCCGAACCCGCAGGTGAGAGACCCCCTGCAGGATGCGCCGGGCTTCCTCGTCGGCCGCCCAGCAGACCAGGGGGGCCTGGGGGAGGAAACGGTCCACAAAGGCCCGGAAGGCCCGCCGATACGCTTCCCGGTCGGGGAAGAAGTCGGGGTGGTCGTAATCCACGTAGGTCAGAATGCCGCCCGCGGGCTGCAGGCCCAGGAACATGTGGTCGTACTCATCCGCCTCGATGACGAAGTACGTCCCCTGGCCCGCGTAACCGTTGGTGCCCGTGTTCACCATGGTCCCTCCGACGATATAGGAGGGGTCCCGGCCCAGTTGAAGGAGCGTCCAGGCCAGCATGGCGGTCGTGGTGGTCTTCCCATGGGTGCCGGCCACGGCCAGGGTGCGATATCCCCGGGTCAGGAAGGGCAGGAACTGGGACCGGGTATACACGGGCAGGCCCCGGCGTCGGGCCGCTTCCACCTCGGGGTGATGGGGCGGCACCGCAGAACTCCGCAACAGGAAGGTCACCCCCTCCAGATGGTTGGGGTCGTGACCGGCGTACACGGGAATGCCCAAAGCCCGCAGGGCCTCGCCCGCGGGGCCGGGATGCTTGTCGCATCCCGAGACCTGGTATCCCCGGGCCTTAAGGATGCGGGCGATGGCCGAGAGCCCGGTGCCTCCTATCCCCATCAGGTGAACGTGTTCCCGCAACGTGGTCATTTCCATCCCATCCCTGCCGTTAGATGAACACGATGAACAGGAACAACCCGGCCGCCAGGGCCAGCAGCACAATCCAGGGCCAGCCCATCAGGCGCGGCAGGGCCCAGCGCAAGATGTCCTGGGCGTCGTCGGGCAGCGTTTTGACGATGCTCTGGAGCCGTTCCTGAATGGCCGGGTCGGTGTGGGTCAGGCCGGGCGTCGCGTAGGGCGGGATGATGGCGTTCACGGGGTATCCCGCCTGGTCCAGGTAGTACCACAGGGTTGCCAGGATAAGGTAGCCATTGAGGAAACCCATCACCATGCCCAGAGCCGCGTCTCGAAAGCCCTCCTGCCGGGTCTTGGGGGCCAAACGAGCCGCCACCCGGGGCGTGTGGTAGCCGAAGAAGGCCATGAGCACCAGGATGATAGCCCGCCACACGAAGTAGGACCCCCCGGGATTTTGGGGGAAGATGGGCAGAAAACGCTCCAGGACCACGATGAGGGTAATGCCCCAGATGGTGGCGATGGCCGTGAGGAGCTCCTTCGCCCATCCCCGCAAAGCGCCGATGATGCCGAAGAGCAACACGAAAAGCCAGAAAACCGTGGTCAGGGAAATCATGGTGTTCTCCCTCCCTCCTGGGCCAGGGCCAGCAACCCCCGCGCCATCTCCTCGGCGGCCTGGGGGCGGAACAGGGCCCGCATGGCCTGCCCCATGGCCTGACGTCGGGGGGCGTCCTGCATGAGGGCCAGCACCGTATCCGCCAACCGTTGGGGCAGCGCTTCGTCGGGCAGGAGCACCGCGGCCCCGCGCGCCACCAGGTACATAGCGTTCACCTTCTGGTAGCGCCAGGCATGGGGATAGGGCACGAGGATGGCCGGCAACCCCCACGCCGGGAACTCGCCCAGGGTGGAAGCGCCCGCCCGGGAAACGACCAAATCCGCGGCGGCCAGGGCCGCGCCCATGGTCTCGTGCAGGTAGGGGTAGGGCCGGTATCGTTCCCGTAACGGAGCCGCGAGTCGGGTCAGGCGCTCCTCCACCATGGGCCAATCCCGGCTCCCGCTGATGTGCACCACGTACATGTGCCGCAGCAGGCGGGGCAGAGCCGTCAACAAGGCCTGGTTGATGGAGCGGGCCCCCAGGCTGCCTCCGAAGACCAACAACACCGGCGCGTCCGGAGGCAGGTTCAGGGTCTGCCGGGCCTTGTCCCGGGTCCAGGCCAGAATTTCCTTCCGTACGGGATACCCCACCACCTGGACCTCCTTCTTGGGGAAGAAGGCCCGGGTCTCCTCCACGGTGACGAAAATCCGGGTCGCCATCCGGGCCAGGAATTTCAACGCCAGTCCCGGCTCGATGTCAGGGACGTAAAGGGCGATGGGCGTGCGGCCTCCTGCAGCCATGCCCATGGGTCCGGCCACGTATCCCCCGGTGAAGAAGAGGACGTGAGGCCGGAAATCCCACAGCACCCGCCGGGACGCGCGATAGCCCCGGGCCAGTTGCACCAGGTTGCCGGGCAGGCGTCGCAAGCCCACCCCGTGAATGCCCGCCGCTGGAATGGCGGTGAAGGTCACACCCGTTCGGGCCAGGAGTTCCCGTTCCATGGTGCGCTGACTCCCCACCCACAACACGCGGACGTCACTCGGAAGCCGCTGATACACGGCCAGGGCGGGATAAATGCCGCCTCCGGTACCGCCCGCGCAAATCAACAACCGCATGAGGGGACACCTCCTCCGACGTGGTGAGGCTGAGACGGGAAATGCTGAACAGCAAACCCACCGCGATGGACGACGCCATCAAGTTGGAACCGCCGTAGCTGAAGAAGGGCAGGGCGTTGCCAGCCTGGGGGAGGAAGCCCACCATCCCCCCCATGTGGATGTAGGCCTCCAGCACCAACCAGGTGGTCAACCCCGCGGCCAGCAAGCGTCCGAACCCATCGGGCGCCCGGGCCGCGACGAGATAACCTCGCCATAAGAACGCGGTGAACAGCGCCAGGACCACCAGCGCGCCCACAATCCCAAACTCTTCTCCGATGACCGCGAACACGCTGTCGGTATGGGGAAGAGGGAGGGTGTACACCTTCCCCTGGCTGGCCCCCAAACCGCGTCCAAACCAGCCTCCCCGCAAGAAGGCGAAGAAGGCCTGCTGCACGTGCCCGGTCACCTGCGTGGGATCCTTCCATGCCTGAAAGTACGCCGCCAGGCGGTCCGCCGCCGGTGCGTACACCAGAGACACGAGTTTCAAGCCCACCGTGGAGATGAGGGCCAGGCTCACCACGGTGACCAGTACCTGCGCCCACGTGGCTCCCGAGAGGAGCAAAATCAAGAAGCCCAGGAAGATGGCCGTGCCCGCCGAGCTCACATCGGGCTGGAACAGCAGGAGCAGGGCGAACGTGGCGATGATGGCCCCGGCGTAGAACCACACCCGCCAGGGGGAGCCCAGGGTGCTCTTGCGTTTGGACAACCAGGCGGCCAGGTAAACGGCCAGCAGAGGTTTGACGAACTCGCCCGGTTGTCCGGAGCCCCGCTCGGTCAACAGCGTCCGCCCTACCAGGTTCCCAATCTGGTTGCGCACATCCACGAAGAGCAGCAGCCCCAGGAAGACGACGGTGATCGGGAGCAACAACCGGGAGTCCAACAAGTGACGGTAATCCCAGAAGGCCAGGGCCAGCATGGTGGCCACTCCCAAGGACAGGAAGAGCAGGTGGCGCTTGATGAAGTACAGGGGTTCCACCGCGGGAAAGCGGGTCACGGCGAAGGGCACGCCGGCGGAAATCACCATGATGAGGCCCCCCACCACCATGAGCAGGACCAGCACCAGCAGGCCCCGGTCCAGGCGCTGCAGTTCCCGCCACACCCACGTACGCCAGGGTTCCCGAGGCGGCTCTTGAGGGCTGGGGGGGACATAGGGTGTGTTCGTCGTCATCCCGCTCCTCCCGTCAGGGCTTTCACCCAGGCTCGAAAACGTTCGCCCCGCACTTCGAAATTGGGGAATTCATCGAAACTGGTGGCGCCGGGAGAAAGGAGCACCACGCTCCCCGGCCGGGCCAACCGGGCCGCCTCTTCCACCGCGGGCCGCAGGCTGGGAAACACCCGGACGGTGCGGGGCCGGTCGCCGGGCACCGCTTCCAGCGCGGCCAAAATCTTGTCCTGGGCCGGCCCAAAGACCAGCAGGTGCTCCACTTCCTGCCGCACCAGGCGGGCCCAGGCTTCCCAGGGCAGGTCTTTGTCCTTGCCGCCAGCCAGCAGGATGATGGAACGCCCGGCGAAGGCCCGCAGCGCGGCCATGGCCCGTTCGGGGGTGGTGGCGATGGAGTCGTTGTACCAGGCCACGCCGTTGTGCTCCAGCACCAGCTCCAGCCTGTGAGGCACGCCGGTGAACCCTTCCAGACCCGCTTCCATGTGCTCCCGCTGCAAGCCCATCAGAGCGGCGGCCAGAGCGGCGGCCGCGACGTTCCGCAGGTTGTGCTCTCCGGGCAGACGGACCTGGTCCACCGGGAAGAGGGCGTGGGCCCGGCCCATGGCATCCCGCAACACGAAACGATGCTGCTGCACGAACACGGCCGGGACGGGCGCCGGAGGCGGGGTCAGGCCGAAGGCGGCCACCTGAGCCCGCGTCCGATGGCGCAGGCCCCAGGCATTGGGTTCTTCGTGGCCCAACACGGCCCAGTCGTGGGGCCCTTGATGGGCCACCAGGTGGGCCTTGGCCTGGATGTAGGCCTCCATGGTGCCATGCCGGTCCAGGTGGTTGGGCGTGATGTTCAGCACCACACCGACCTCCGGGGACACCCGCACCAGGTCCAGCTGGAAACTGGACAGCTCCACCACCGCCACATCCTCGGGATGCGACTCGTCCACGAAGTCCAGCAGCGGCGGGCCGATGTTCCCCAGCACCCACACCCGACGGAAGCGCTTGGGGAGGTGGGGGACCGGGGTCTCTTCCCGGGCCGCAGCCCGGGCCATACGGCCCAGCAGGGTGGTCGTGGTGGTCTTGCCCGACGAGCCTGTAATGGCCACCACCGGACACACGGCCTCTTCCAAAAAGAGATGCGCATCGCTGTACAAGGGCAGACCCCGGCGGCGGGCTTCCTGCAACAAGGGCAGGCTCAGGGGAACGCCGCCCGAAACGCCGACCGCGTCCACGCCTTCCAGCAGTTCCAGGGGATGGTCGCCCGCGACCCATTCGATGGGCAGGTCCGCCAGGGCTTCCCGCGCCGGACCCAGGGCGTCCAAGGGGCGCCGGTCGTTGAGGACCACGTGGGCACCCCGCCGGGCCCAATAGCGGGCCATGGCCGTTCCCTGCCGCGCCGCGCCGACCACCAGCACCCGACGGCCTTCCCAGGACCGTCGGGCCAGGGTCCGGGTCCGGTGCAAGGGGGGGAAGGCAAAGGCGTTCACCCGTGTCATCCTCGTCTCCATACCGGGTACCTCACGCCATGGCGATGGCCACGCCGACCAGGGCGGCCATGACCTGAACCAACCAGAAACGGGTCACCACCTGGGTCTCGGCCCAACCGGCCAGCTCAAAGTGGTGGTGCAACGGGCTCATGCGGAAAATGCGTCGTCCTCCTGTGAGTTTGAAATAGACCACCTGCAAAATGACGCTCAGGGTCTCCAGCACAGGGATGAGGGCCACGAAGGGGAGCACGAACCACTCCCCCAGCATCAGGGCCACCACGCCCAGGGAAGCGCCCACGGCCAGGGAACCCGTATCGCCCATGAAGACCTGGGCGGGATGGACGTTGAACCAGAGGAAACCCAGCAAACTTCCCGCAAGCAGGAAACAGAATTGGGCCACCTCGATGACCTGGTGGAACAGGCCCAGGAATCCCAGGGCCACGAAGGAAGTGGCCGTCACCAGGGAAGCCAATCCGTCCAGACCATCGGTCAAGTTCACCGCGTTGGACGAACCCACGATGATGAACACGCCCAGGGGCCAGTACCACCACCCCACGGGGATAGGCTCGGGGATGCCCGGCAGGTACAGGGGCGGCGCGGCGTAGATGTGGCGCAGCCAGTACACCGCCACCAGGGCGAAAATCACCTGCGCGGTGAACTTCGTTCGGGCCCGCAAACCCCGCCCGCGTCGGATGCCCAGCCAATCGTCCACCGCACCCAGCAGGCCAAAGGCCAGCATGATGACCAGGGGCAGGAGGACCATCTGGCCCCGGAAGCGCAACACGTAGACCCGGGTGGCGTGGATGAAGAGGAACATGACCAGCACCGGCAGGAGGATGACCCATCCCCCCATGGTCACGGTGCCCATCTTGGCCCGATGGCGCTCGGGCACATCCTCCCGGATGCTACGCCCCATGCCCAAATGGTGCAACAGCCGCAAGAGGGGCGGCGTCCACAACCAGGTGAGGACGAAGGTGAGCAAAAGCAAGCCCAAAGCCACCAGCTGGGTATTGGGAGTCATGCCCGTGCCTCCTCTTCCAGACGCCGTACCAGGGCATCCAGGCCCACGGCCCGGGAGGCCTTCACCAGCACCACCGCCCGTTCGTGCAACCAGGGGCGCAGGTGATGCCAGGCCTCCTCCGGGTCCTGGGCCAAGCGCAGGGACTCCCGGGGCAGCCCGGCTTCCGCCGCGGCCTGGGCCAGCCAGCGGGCCCGGGGCCCCACGGCGATGAGCCGGTCCACCACCTGGGCCGCCTTCCGGCCCACTTCCCGATGCCCTTCCTCCTCATAAGGCCCCAGTTCCAGCATGTCCCCCAACACCGCGATGCGCTCCCCCGGCAGGGTGGCCAGGAACTCCAGCGCGGCGGTGGTGGAACGCGGCGCGGCGTTGTAGGCATCATCCAGAATCCAGGCGCCTTTGGGCCCCCGAAAAGGGCGCAATCGGGGACGGTAGTACATATGGGCCAGCGCGGTCAAAAGGGTCTCCCAGGGCACGCCCAGGGACCGGGCCACGGCAATGGCGGCCAGGGCCGCGTACACCGCGTGTCGGCCCAGCAAGGGCGTGGTCACGGTATGGGTCACGCCCTCGGCGTGGACCTGGAACCGCAGGCCCTGGAGCCCGCGCACCTGGACGTCCGAGGCCCGCACCTGGGCCTTGGGGGACATGCCGTACCCCACCACCCGGGCCGAGGTCCAGCGGGCCATCTGGGCCACCCAGGGGTCGTCCATGTTCAGCACGGCCACCCCTTCCTCGGGCAGGGCCTGCACCAGCTCCGCCTTCCCCCGAACGATTGCCTCCAGCGAACCCGCCCGCTCGGCATGGACCCGGTCGATGGCCGTGACCACGCCGATGTGGGGCCGGGCGATGTCGCACAACAGCGCGATATCCCCCGGCACGTAGAAGCCCATTTCCAACACCGCAAAACCATGGTACGACCGGGCTCGCACCAGGCTCAGGGGCAGGCCGATTTCGCTGTTGTAATTCCCCGGGCTCTTGAGGGTCGGCCGGTGGGCGGAAAGCACCTGGGCAATGACCTCCTTGGTCGTGGTCTTGCCGATGCTGCCGGTAATGCCCACCACCTGCAAGGCCTCATGGCGGCGGCGCCAATAACGGGCCAGGTTCTGCAGGCCCGTCAGGGCGTCTTCCACCCGGAGGAGGACGGGCCTTTCCCACGCCTCGGGCCACGTGGCAGGCGGTTGCCGCATGTCCAGGGTGAGGGCCTGAACCGCGACCTCACGATGCACCAGAGCCGCCCGCGCCCCTCGTCGAAAGGCCGCGGCCACGAAGTCGTGGCCGTCCAGTTGGGACCCCGGCAGGGCGACGAAGACCCCGCCCACGCCTATGGTGCGGGAATCAATGCCGAAATCCCGCACCACCGGGGTGGGTCCCGGCGGCCGCACGCCGCTCAACGCTTCGATGACGTCGCCCAAGGTCCACCAATCCACCGTCGTCATGGCCCTGCTCCTACCGCCTGGGCCGCCTGCTCACCCACCGGGCGGTCGGGCGGCACACCCAACATGACCACCAAGCGCTGGACCACTTCCCGAAACACCGGTGCCGCGGTGAGCGAAGCCCAGCCGTCCTGCTCCTTGGGGTCCTCCAACCACACCAGGACCAGGAACTGGGGATCGCCCACCGGCCCCCAGCCGACCATGGTGGCATCCAGCAGGTCCTCGGGGTCCCCGGGGTTGAGGGCCGTGCCCGTTTTACCCGCCAGAGTATACCCGGGAACCACCGCGTTCTTGTAGGAGTCGGCCTTCAGCGCCTGGGCGAGGAAGCGGCTGACCAAACGGGCCGTCTCCTCCGAAATCACCTGGCGCATGATTTCCGGCCGTCCGACCGGGACCCATTCCCCATCTTCGAAACGATACGCCACCAGATAAGGGCGCATGTACCGGCCGCCGTTGGCCAGAGCCGCCATGGCCGCGGCCAGTTGCAAGGGGGTAACGGAAATCGCGTGGCCGAAGCCCACCCGGGAGTGGTCCACGCAGGTGTTCACCGAAATCAGGCCGTTCACCTCGGCGTCCACGTCCACGCCCGTCAGATTTCCGAATCCGTAAGCCTCCAGGTAGTGGAGGAGGGTGGACCGGGGAATGCGCCGGGCGATGTTGGCAAAGCAGGTGTTCAGGGAGAGGGCGAGGCAGCCCACCAGGTCCTGAGTGCCATGGGCGGACCAGTCCCAGTTGCGCACCGGAGCGATGCCGCCGCACGGCTGCTCCAGCCCAGTATCTTCGTAGACGAAATCGGGCTCGATGGTGTCCGTTTCCAGAGCGATGGAGAGGATAAGGGGCTTGAGCACGGAACCGGGCTCGTAAGCGTGGCTCACCGCCCAGTTCCATCCCTCGCCCTCGAACTCCCGCAGGAAGCGCAGGACGTCGTCGTAGTCGGAAAGATTGGGCCGCGGGGCCATGGCCATGGCCAGGATTTCGCCCGTCTTGGGTCGCAGGACCAGGATGACCCCCCGCCGCGCCCGGTACGTCTCCAGGGCCTGTTCCAGAATGTCCTCGGCCATGGCCTGAATGGCCGCGTCCAGGGTCAGCACCAGGGCCGGCGCGTCTTCCGGGAGACGCACGCTCTCCGGAGGCGCGCTGAAGGGGTCGTACGCGACCACTTCCCGCACCGGCGGCTGGTACAGCCACGACTGGTAATACCCTTCCAGGCCGAAGTTGCCCACCTCGGGAATCATGTATCCCCCCACGACCTCCACATCGTCCCGCTGGGAGACGAAGCCCAACACGTTCGAGGCCAGGTCGCCGTAGGGATAGACCCGTTCCAGCTTGGGCGTCAGGCGGAAGATGTCCCAGTTCTTGACGTCAATGGGCGCTTCCTCTTCGTCTTGCTTGTACCACGTGTTGAGGACTTTGAAGAGTTTCTCACGCTGCTCCTTGGTCAAGCGGGGGGCCACCATGACCACCTGGGCATCCAGGGTAAGCACCCGAAGCAGGTAACGCTCGTCCATGCCCAGGACTTCGGCCAGACTCTCCGCCACCTTCTTGGGGTCCCGAATGCCTGCGGGCACCACGTCCAGCTGATACACGAAGCGGTTCCCCGCGAGCAGCGTGCCGTTGCGGTCCACAATGACCCCCCGGGGCACGGTGTAGTAACGCCACTGGCGGGCCACGGTCCGGTCCAGGTCCCGACGGGCCAGCTCCCAGTTGGGACCGATTTGGAACCACAACAACCGAATGGCGATGCCCAGGCCCATCAGGCTCAACAGGGCGCCCACCAGCCAGAGGCTGGTCAGGGGAACCTGGAGCTCCGTTCCGCCTGGAGACCAGGGGGAACGGGGTTGCATCCGCTCCGGGGTCCAGGGCTGAAAGTCGGGCCTCATGGCCGCCCCTCCTGCCGGGTGGATGACCGCTCCTGCCACCAGGTCCGGAGGAGGTCCCAGAGGGACTGGGTATAGGTCTCGGGCAGCATCACGACCTCGCGCGCGGAAGCCATAGGCGGCAACCCCCATCCCGTCACGTCCCATCTCGTGGAGGTCGCAGCGGTTGCCTGCACGTACACCACCTCATCGGGCTGCGGCCACATCCAGGTCGTGTTCTCCAGATACGCTTCCAGGGCCAGGCGCTCCTGTTCGGCCTTCTGGGAGGTCAGGGACTGAATGTCCCACCAGAGGGTCCAGCTCTCGGCCCGTTTGGCCTGAATCTCGGCCCACAGCACCACGGCCCGGTTGGCCAGGTACAGGTGGGAGAGCAGGGTCACCAGCAGCAAACCCACAGGCCAGAGGACCTGGCGACCCACCCGCTTCCAGGCCTGCCATTCCCGCCGAAACCGGCGGAGCAGCCAATAGGAACGGGGAGAGGGCGTTCCTTCAGTCATCGGCCAATCGCTCCACCACCCGCAATCGGGCACTCCGGGCCCGGGGATTGCGTTCCTTTTCCTCTTCCGTAGGGAACATGGGAAAAGGTTTCACAATCCGCAACCGGGCCTTGTGGCCGCACTGGCACACGGGCACTTGAGGCGGGCAAAGGCAATCCCGGCTCTCCTGCTGGAAGAAGCGTTTGACCACGCGGTCTTCCAGAGAGTGGAAGGCCAGAACCGCCAGGCGCCCGCCCGGCGCCAGGGCTTCCAGGGCCAGGGGAAGGAAGCGCTCCAGGTTGTCCAGCTCCCGGTTCACCGCGATGCGCAGGGCCTGGAACACCCGGGTGGCGGGATGAAAGCCCGGACGCTCGAAGGGCACCACCTTGGCCACCAGGTCGGCCAGTTCCTTGGTGGTGCGCAGGGGTCGTGCCCGCACGATGGCCCGGGCAATGCGCCGCGCGTGGCGCTCCTCCCCGTACTTCCAGAACAGCTCGGCCAACGCTTCCTCCGTGAGGGTGTTGACCAACTGCGCGGCCGTGGGTCCCCCGCTCAGGGGATCGAAGCGCATGTCCAGGGGCCCCTCGTGGCGGAAGGAGAACCCTCGCTCCGGCAGTTCCAGCTGGTAGGAGGAAACCCCCAAGTCCATCAGAATGCCGTCCACCCGGTCCCAACCCACCCGCGCCAACTGGGTGGGCAGGGTGGTGTACGAGGCCCGCAACAGGGTCACCCGGTCGCCGTAGGGAGCCAGGCGCTCCCGGGCAATCTCCAGGGCCCCCGGGTCTACGTCCAGGCCCAACAGGTGAACATCCTCCGCCGCGGACAGCAGGGCCAACGCGTGCCCGCCGGTGCCCACGGTCACGTCCACGTAGCGTCCACCAGGGCGCACCCGTAAGGCCTCCACCACCTCCTTCACCATCACCGGCTGGTGAAGGGCCCGGGCCGGAACCTGGGCCATGTTCATCCTCCTGGCTCCTCTTGACCCCCCATCGCTTGGGGAGACGCCCCTGCGTCCCCTGCGTCCGACCTGTCCGCCGCCTCGCCGGAGGACGCCTGTCCTCCGTCCTCGCTCAAGGCCAGGTGGAACACAGCGAAGCGCTGGGCATTGGCCTCGGCATCCTCCAACAAGCGCAACTGTTCCTTCCAGGCGTCGGGCGTCCACAGTTCGAAATAATCCCCCACCCCCACGATGACCACGTCCTTCTCCAAACCGGCTCGCTCCCGCAACTCCACCGGAATGCGAATGCGTCCCGCCCGGTCCACCTTGGTCTGGGCGGCCGACGCGAACATGAGACGCCGCAACTGACGGGCCTTGGGATCCGTCAGGCTCAACCGCTGCAACTGCCGGTACAGGACGTGGAACCGTTGCGGCGGCAACACCATGAGATTTTCGTCCAAACCGTGTACAATGAAAACATCCTCCGGGAGCAACGCCCGGTACGCCGCCGGCAACGTGAGGCGTCCATATTCGTCTAAGGAGTGGTGGAACTCGCCCAAGAAGAACATATGTTCACTCGCCCTATAAACGGCGAAACGCCGGTCGCCCGGCGTCCCAAAATCTCCCAAAATGACCCAGATTCTCCCGGTGTCTCTCAGTATAACGGAAAACACCGGGTTTGGGTAGGGATAACCAGCGATTTTCACCCGTTTTTCAGCCATTTATCATCGGCTTTTAACGCAAAAGGAGGGCGGTCCAACATGTTGCCTCCAGAGGTGAAGACGGGCATCGCCCTGATTAACCAGGGCGCCTATTTCGAAGCCCACGAGGTGCTGGAAGAGGCCTGGCGGGCCACTTCCGCGCCCATTCGGGATTTGTACCAGGGGCTGCTGCAGGCCGCGGTGGTGGCCTACCACATCCAGCGCCAGAACTGGCGGGGAGCCTTCAAGGTCTACCTCCGGGCCATGCGGCATCTGGAGCCGTGGCCTCCGACGGTTCAGGGTATCCCGGTGGAGCAGGTGCGGGACCAATTGAGGGCCCTGTCCCGGCGTCTCCAAGGCATTCTCCAGGGAGAAGCACCGGACCCCTGGCCCCAGCCCCTGCTCCATATCCCCCTGTCCGACGCCTCCGAAACGTCCCCCTGACCCACACCGCATGGAGCCCCATCGGGTGCATGCAGATGTTGCCGAAATCAGCTGGTCCTTTATGGACCGAAAGTTTGGACCACCTCTGCAGGCGGGCCTTTTCCTTTTGG
>WFVP01000250.1 GCA_015491595.1 Anaerolineales bacterium | reverse complement strand
GCTCTCGTCGTCCCGATACACCGCTTCGTCAATGATGCGCGTGCCGGTGACCCGGGGCTTCGGAGGTTCCACCGCTTCGATGCGGTAGAAGGACGACTTGTACCAATCGTGGTCGATGGGCACGCCCAGTTCCCGCACGATGGGCAGCTGTTCCTGGTAGGAGAAGAAATTCCCCTCCAGTTGTGGGTACACGTTGAACTGTCGGCGAATGTCGGTGATGACGAAGCCCATTTCGTGGAGCATCCGCTGGATGCGGTACCACTTTTTACGAGAAGCTTCCAACGTGGTGAGGCCGAAGTAGCCCACACCGCCTTCGCCCTTCAGGGCGCTCACCCCTCGGGAGAGGAAGAGCTCGATGCCCGGCAGGGTTTCCACCGGGTCGGTCACGAACACGTCGAACCGGCCTTGCAGGTCCTGGGGCAGCGCGTGCTGCACGTCCACCACCCGGGCTTCCACGGGCAGGCCTTCCCGCTGGGCCCATTCGTTGATGAAGCGAATCAGGCGTTCGTCAATGTCGATGACGGTGATGCCTTTGGGAAGCCCGGTCAGCGCGGCCGCCAGGCTGAGCAGGTCGTCGTCGCCGACCACGAAGATGTAGCTCCCCAGCAGGTCCCCGCGTTCGTACAGGAAGGCCACCCGCTGCATCACCCCCTCAGGGCTGATGAAACCCTGGTCGTACTGGGCCGCGGCCGAAGGCCGGGAACGGGTAATCTCCAGGTACTTCTGGAAGGCCTCCTCCAGACGAGGCCCCCATTGATACCCCGTTCCGCGACAGTGGGGACAGCGCACATCCTCGGTGAACGCTCCCCATTCCCGGACCAGGGCCTGACCCTGCTCGGTGAGCACGACCTGGCCTCCTTCCAGCCGAATCCACCCCCGCTCCTGCCAGTCCTGCAACTGCCGGAAGAACTCCGGCAGGGACGCGTCCTGCATGTCCAGGAGCCGGTACACCGACAAGGGACCCTGCGCCAGGGCCTGCAACCATTGCTTGCCAATACGGTCCATGACCTTACCCTCGCTCCAGTTGGAGATGACGATAGGATGCCGGCCGGAAGCGCTCCAGGAAGAGTTCAAAGGCCTTCTGGGCCTGCGCCGGGTCCCCACACGTGAAAATGTCCAGATTGACCAGCCCGTGCTCCGGCCAGGTGTGCAGGGAAACGTGGCTTTCGGCCAGCAGCACAATCCCCGTGACGCCGTGGGGGTGGAACTGATGGTAGTAGGACTGAAGCCGGGTCAGGCCCGCCTCTTCGACGATGGACTCCACCACCGGCTCCACGTCCTTGACGTAGGAAATCAACGCCGGATCCACGCCGTACAGCTCGGCAATGATGTGCAGCCCCACCGGGGGCATTTCCCGCGGGAAGCGATGCTTCCCGTTCGCGGGGGACGTGGTTCGAAAGGGCACCATCTGGGGCATCACCTGCAAGGCCTTCATGGGCACCTCCTTATGCAATGGAATTGGGCATCGCCGAATCGTTTAAACGGCAAACCCGAGCGGATAAAGCAACCATCCTTTCCCCACAAGGGGGAGAGTCTGGAGCCGTACCCGCTCGGGCCTGCCCCAGTACAACCGGGCCCCTCCGGCCTGGGGGGCCGGAGGACGACAACAGCGCCGAACCTCAGTCATAATGCCGGGCATGGTAATCCCTCATCATCCGCTGAGCGATGCAGCATCGGTTTCCCGTACGCATACCCGACTGCCTCCAAAGCATCCTCGAGAGAAAAGATAAAAGGGACAAGTCATACCCTCACCATACGGGCACTCCTTGCCCCTTATCGGGCTTTTGAGCGTCCTTATTATACGCTGGGAAGCCCCAAAATCAAGGACGAAATTGCAAGAAAAGGATAAGAAACCCCTGGGAATTATCCCCGATACCCGTACAGGAACCGCACCACCGCCTGAATGCCCTTCTCCCACGTGGGGAGATGCTGGTTCTCGTTGGGGCCGTGGGCGTGGCTGTCGGGCAGGGCAAAGCCCGTGAGCAGGGAGGTCACGCCCACGTACTGCTGCAAGAAGGCCACCGCGGGAATGGTGCCGCCACTGCGGGCCAGGAGGGGTTCCACGCCCCAGGTCTCCTGCAGGGCCTGGCGCAGGGTCTGGACCGCGGGCGTGTCCCAGGGGAGCAGCACCGGCGGCGCGCCCACGCCGTAGCGCAGTTCCCAGCGGACGTAGGGCGGCATATGGGCCTCCAGATAGGCCCGAATCTGCCGGTGTACCTCGTCGGGGTCCTGGTCCGGGACCAGGCGACAGGAGAACTTGACGGTCACCGAAGAGGGCACGATGGTCTTGCTCCCGGTGCCCACGTATCCGCCCAGGATGCCGTGGAACTCCAGGGTGGGCCGGGCCAGGGTGCGCTCCAGGGGCGTATACCCGGCCTCGCCCCAATAGCCAGGAACCCCATACCGGCGCCGCACTTCCTCCTCGTCCGGGAAGGGCAGCCGGGCCAACATCTCGCGTTCCTCCGGCGTCAGGGGGCGGACGGCGTCGTAGAAGCCCGGCACGGTCACGCGGCCCTGGTCGTCGTGCATGCGACCCAGCACGCGCATCGCGGCCTGGATGGGGTTGGGCATGGCCCCGCCGTACAGGCCGGAGTGGAGTTCCTCCTTGGGGCCGTACACCTCCAGTTCGAACAGGGCCAGCCCCCGCAAGCCGTAGGTTATCGTGGGCAGGTCCGGTCCCTGCATCCCGGCATCGGGATTGAGGCAGATGTCGGCCCGCAACGCCTCCGCGTGGTCCTGGAGCACCCGGGGCAGGCTGGGGGAACCGATTTCCTCCTCGCCTTCCAGCAGGAACTTCACGTTTAGCGGGAGACCCGCCTCCCGCGCCGCGTCCACCGCGGCCAGCAGGGCGATGATTTGCGCCTTCATGTCCGCGGCCCCGCGAGCGTAAATGCGGTCCCCCTTCACCGCCGGCTCGAAGGGCATGGACTGCCACGCTTCGGCTTCGCCCGGCGGCTGGACGTCGTAATGGCCGTACATGAGCACCGTGGGCGCGCCCGAAGGACCGGGGATTTCCCCGAAGAGTACGGGATGCTTGTCCGTTTCCCACAACATCACGCGCGCCTGCAGGTCGTTGCGCAACCGGCGGGCCAGCCATTCCGCCGCCCGGCGCACTTCCGCGGCATAGGCCGGATCCGTGGAAATCGAGGGAATCCGGAGGAAGTCTTCCAGCCACCGGCGATAGCGGGGCATTTGTTGACGCACGTGTTCCAGGGCCCGGACCAGGGT
>WFVP01000249.1 GCA_015491595.1 Anaerolineales bacterium | reverse complement strand
GTACGGGTGTTTGCTCCTGCTGGAGAACATCCCCCTGCCGACGCCTGCCTTCCGGCCTGAACAACTCCATCCCCTTCATCTCCTGATGCTGGCCGTATTCGTCTCCGGCATGTTGCGCGGGCTGGACATTTTTGAAGTGGAGACCCGACGGCGGGTGGAGGCCATGGAGCTGGCCCAGGCCCGACGGATGGAACGGGAACAGCTCTTCCGGGAGCTCCACGACGGCGCGCTGCAAGACATCTACGCCGCGGGACTATGGCTCCAGCGTCTCAAGTCCACCTTGTCGAAACGGCAACAGGACGAGGTGAACGAAATCCTGCGGACCCTGAACCGGGCCCAACGGGAAATCCGGGCCATAATGATGCAGGCCGACCACGAGGGGTACGTCGACCTGGACATCCATCGGGCCCTGGCGGCTCTGGTGGAAGAAGCCCGGCGCATCTCTGGCGCAGAAATCTCCTTCCACGGGGAGACCGTGCCCCGGTGGGAGGCGAAACGGGCCCTGCACCTGCTGGCCTTCGCACGGGAGGCGCTGGCCAACGCCATTCGCCACGCCCACACGCCCTACATCGAAGTGCGCCTGTTGCGGGAAGGCGACAACATCCGCCTGGAAATCATCGACCACGGCCAAGGATTCTCGACGCGCACGGCGCGCAAAGGATTCGGCCTGCGCAACATGGAAGAACGCGCGCTTCTCTTGGGTGGGCAGATGCAAATCGACAGCCAACCCGGACGGGGCACGCGCGTTGTGCTGACGGCACCTTTAGTTTCATAACCACGGTAGAGGGAGGCTCCCATGACCATTCGCGTGTTGCTGGTGGACGACCACGAGGTGGTACGGGCGGGGCTGCGGATGTGGTTGGAGAGCGAACCGGACATCAGCGTGGTGGCCGAAGCAGGAACGGCGCAGGAGGCCCTGACCAAGGTAAAGGACGTGCGCCCGGATGTGGTCGTCATGGACCTGCGTCTGCCGGACCAAAGCGGCCTCACGGCCATTCGGGCCTTGCGGCAGCGTTTTCCCAACCTGGGCATCGTCATTCTGTCCTCGTATGCCAACGAGCGCTTCCTCACCGAGGCCCTGGCCCTGCGGGTCAACGCCTACGTCCTCAAGGAAACGGGGAGCAACGAGTTGTTGCGCTCCATCCGGGCGGCTGCCCAGGGCGAGCATCTCCTCACCCGGGCCTCCATCCCGGCCATCCTGAACCAACACCAGCCCTCCCGGGCCTCCAGCGATTACCCCTTCGCCAGCCTCTCCGCCCGGGAGCTGGAAATTCTGGCCCTCCTGGCCCAGGGCTACACGAACCGGGAAATCGGACAGAAGCTGTACTTGAGTGAGGGCACGGTGCGGAACTACATCAGCAGCATGATGGAAAAACTGGGCCTGCGCAACCGGGTCGAACTGGCCGCCTACGCCCTGCGCCACAACATCCACGACTGGACGCCGCCCCTCATCGAAGAATGAATTGGAATCGGGGCCTTTCCCCGGCCCCGGTTATTTTCGGAAGAGATGCTTGAGGAAGAAGAACAGGTTGGCCGGACGCTCGGCCAGCCGACGCATGAAGTAGGGGTACCATTCCTCTCCAAAGGGCACGTAAATCCGCACCGGGTAGCCCATCTCCCGTAAACGTTCCTGCAGGTCCCGTCGGATGCCGTAGAGCATCTGGAACTCCAGCGCGTCCCGCTCCAGGCCCAGGCGTTCCGTGTAGGCCAGGACGTACTCGACACGGTTCCAGTCATGGGTGGCGATGGCCGCCAGAGGCGCGCGGCGTCCGTTGTCGGAAAGCCGGGGCGCGTCGGGCGCCCGGGCAGCCTCCAGGAGCATCCGGGCCAGCCGGTCGAAATTGGCGTCCACATCCCGCTTCCGGGGAAAGGCCACGCTGGCGGGTTCCCGATAGGCCCCCTTCACCAGGCGCACCGGCACCCGCATCTGGATTAAGCGCCGCAAGTCCCCCTCGCTTCGGTACAGGTAAGCCTGAATCACCAATCCCAGGTTGCGGTAACCTTCCTCCCACAAAGACCGATGCAGTTCCAGGGTGGGCTCCACCAGGGGATGTTCTTCCATATCCACCCGCAACATCATGTCGTGCGTCCGGGCCTCGTCCAACAATTCCCGCATCAAGGTCAGGCTCAGCTCCGGGGAAAGGTGCATGCCCAAATGGCTCAGCTTGACGGAGACGTACGCCCGTAAGTTCCGCTGTCCCACCGCGGCAATCAGGCGCCGGATGTCCTCCTTGGCCCGTCGAGCGTCGTCTTCGGTATGCACCCATTCCCCCAAATGGGCCAGGGTGACCAGATAACCCTGCTCCTGCAAAGACCGAGCCACCTCGAGCCCCTCCTCCAGGGTTTCCCCGGCCACAAAGCGACGGGAGACGCGGCGACCCAGGGAAGACTGGCTCATCCAACGCTGCACGCGACGGGACCGGGAGAGCCACAACAAAAGCGCACGTAACATACCGCCTCCTTGGCTGCAGGTTTCCCATTTTTAGCAACCCCGAGGCGAGGCCAAAGTAACGATTTACATCCTGCTTTCCCCCGAGGGAGGAAATTTGTCACGAATCTCTCGCGCATAACACGCGAATTTGTGATAGGATTTGGGC
>WFVP01000248.1 GCA_015491595.1 Anaerolineales bacterium | reverse complement strand
GAGCAACAACCCGATGAAGCCGGCGATGGACATACCCAAAACCGGTGCGGGCGTGGTGGCCAAGCGATGCAGGGTTTCCGAGGCGAAGATGTCCGGGTACGACAGAGAACCCACCTGGCTGTACAGATACACGATGCCCAGCAACATGAACACATCGCCGATGCGGGTGGTCATGAAGGCCTTGACCGCCGCGTCCCGGGCCGACGGCTTCTTGAACCAGAAGCCGATGAGCAGGAAGGAGCACAGGCCCATGATTTCCCACCCGGCGAACAGGGTGAGGAGGTTGTCGCTCACCACCAACAGGTACATGCCGAAGGCGAAGAGGGAGACGAAGGCGAAGAAGCGGGCGTACATGGGTTCGATGGAGGGCACCTTGTGCTTGTGCCCGTGCTCCTCCACCGTCGCGCCATGGGGCGGCAGGCCCTTTTCATCGTGGTCCCCGCGCGGTGCCCCGTAGTTGTGGTAACCCACGGAGTACACGAAAATCATCACGATGGTCCAGGCCACGAAGAAGAGGGTCACCGCGGTCAGGGGGTCCAGGTAAACGCCCAGGGTCAGAAAGCCCGTCTTCTTGGGGAGCCAGGCAATGGCCTGGTGCAGGGGATGTTCCACCAGACGTTCGGCCCCTATCCCCAGGGCCCGCACGAACAGCACCATGCTCCCCAACCAGGACAGGGTCACGCCCAGGATGGCCACGGTGTGGCTGGCCTTGTTGCTCCGGTGCAGGAACAGCACAATCAGGGCAAAGGCCAGCAGAGGGGGCAGGGGGAGAAGCCAGAGCAGCAGTTCGTTGGTCATTGCCCACGCCTCCAGTTGGATTCAACGGTCATCCCAATCGCCGATGGTTCACCGAGGACGCACAGGCCTCGGTTCCGTTATCCTCGCAACAGCGCGATGTCATCCGCGTCCGCGGTGCCGAAGCGCCGGTACACCGCGATGAAGAGGGCCAGGCCCACGGCGACTTCGGCCGCGGCCACGGCCAGAATCACGATGGCGAACACGGTTCCTTCAAAGCCCTGCGGATGCAAATACCGCCAGAAGGCCACGGCGTTGAGCAGGGCCGCGTTGAACATGAGCTCCAGACCGATGAGGATGGCCACCGCGCTCTTACGGGCCAGGGCACCAAAGGCCCCCAAGGTGAAGAGCACGGCGGACAACAGCAGATATGCTCCTAACGGCACCATGAGCCTTCCTCCAGCATCAACGAACTCCGGCCTTGGCCATGCGCGGCAGGGGAGGGAAGGCCCCTCACCGTTCGCCGCCCTCGGCCCGTTGCGGGTAGGGTCCTTTCACCCGCCGGCCACCCCAGGCCACGTAGATGGCACCGATGAGCGCGGCCAGGAGCAGCACGGAGGCCACTTCAAAGGGCACAACATAGCCCTGGGGGTTCACCAACGCCTGTCCCAGGGCCTGCACGTAGTTGGGGTCCACCTGACCCGCTGGCGTGTTCTGTCCTCCGGGCCAGCGGACCATCCAAAACAGCAAAGCGCCGCCCAGCCCGCCGGCGATGACCAGGGCCCACGGCCAGGCCCGGTGGAAGGCCGGACCCCAATCCTCGCCCACGTGGCGGGTGAGCATGATGGCGAACACGATGAGGATGGCGATGGCGCCGATGTAGATGATGATTTGCGCCATGGCCAGGAAATAGGCTTCCAGCAACACGAAGAGCACCGCGTTGCCGAACAGCACCAAGACCAAGCCCATGGTCGCCCGCACCAGATTGCGGTTGGTCACGGCGACCAGGGCGGCCAGCACCATAATCAGCGCGATGAGGCCAAAAAGGAAGGTCGTCACCATTTGCGTCCTCCAGCCATGCGCCCGTTACCCGCGAGCCCGTCACCTGGACCGTGAAGGGCTCACCGGCCTCGAACGTGGGCAAAGGGTTCAGTCTCCACTGGCCGGCTGCGGTTGTGTCTGCGGCTGGGGTCGAGCCACAGGTCGCGGCTCACCCACCTTGGGTCGCGGCAGCCGTCGGGCCCAGGCCCGCACCAACTGCAGGGTGACCAGGGCCACCACCACGTTAGAAGCCAGGTGCGCCAGCGCCCGCGGCCACACGCCCCAGCCCACCACCACCTTGTCCAACACCGCCCCCACCGTCACCAAAGTGAGGGCCAGGGGCGTCAGGAACTTCCAGGAGAAGTTGAGCATGTGGTCGATGCGGATGCGGGGATGGGTCGCCCGAATCCACACCACCACGAAGTAGACCAGGAAGCCCTTGAGCCACAGGTACAGGATGCCCAGCACCGGGTAGATGTCCGCCCCCGGACCCCGCCATCCGCCCAGGAAGAACACCGCGGTGAGGATGCCGATGGTGAAGGCGTGCAAGAACTCGCCCGCGAAGAACATGGCGAACTTCATGCCCGAGTATTCGATGTGGAACCCGGCGATGATTTCCGACTCCGCCTCCAGCAGGTCGAAAGGCGTCCGTCCCACTTCGGCAATGCTCACAATCAGGAAAATCAGCGCGGCCAGGGGCACGTACACCACGAACCACACGTCCTGAGCCTGCACGATGTCCTGCAGGTTCAGGCTCCGGGCCAGGAGCACCGGCAACAGCAACACCAGAACCATGGGGACCTCATACGAAACCAGCTGGGCCACGGTGCGGAAGGCCGCCAGCAGGGCATACTTGTTGTTGGATGACCACCCTGCCAGCAGAATGGCGAAAATCCCCAGGGTCCCGGCGGCAATGAGGTACAGCACGCCCACGTTCAGATTGCCGCCGATGCCCAACCCCAAGGGGATAGCCGGCCACAAAAGGAGAACGCCCGCCACGGACAGAATGGGCGCGGCCCAGTACAGGGGCTTGTCCGCGCCCTCGGGGATGATGTCCTCCTTGGTCATGAGTTTCAGTACGTCCGCGAAGGGCTGCAAGAGGCCGAACTTCCCCACCCGGTTGGGACCCAGGCGGTCCTGGAAGCGGGCCACTGCCTTGCGCTCGAACCAGATGAGGAAAATCACCCACAGCATGGGGCCCGTCGCCAGGGCGAAGCCTCCCAGCAGATACAACACCAACTCGGTCAGGCCCGCCGAAAGGCCCCAGCTCATGAGCAGGGCCCGCAACCACTCCACCAGCACCGAGGGATCACGCAAAAAGGCACCCATGAGTACGCTCCTTTCTGGCCAGCGTGGAGACGATTCAGTCGGTCGCTTCCGGCATGGTGGGCTCGTACCAGTCCAACGCCTCCCGTTTCCAGGCGTAGACCAGCGCGGCCGCCAGCATCAAAATGAACAGAATGCCTTCGAAGACAGCGAACATGGGCAAAACCCCATAGGCCACCGCCCAAGGGTAAAGGAAGACCAGCTCCACGTCGAAAATCAGGAACACCAAGGCGAAAAGGTAGAACTGCACCTTGAAAGGCACCCACGGGGTGCCGTAGGTCTTAAGACCACACTCGTAAACGTCGTTCTTGATGGGATTCGGGCGCCGCGGGCCCATGAAGTGGCCGAGCACAATGGGCAGCGCCGGGAAGAGCAGGGCCAGGACGAAGAAAACCCCGATAAAAGCCCACTGGGTCCCGTTCATCCGTGCAACCTCCTTGCGGATGGCATACCCGCCTGAACCTAAGGCGACCTCCACAGGATGCGGCTATTGTACCACAATCCCCATCCCCATCCGGGATGATTCCTATCATCATTCAGCAAAATACCCTCTTTTGCATACCACAAAAAGCCGTTTATGAAAACCCTTGCCCCCAGGAAAAGTTGTGGAAAAGCGCGCAAAAAGGACCCGGGGGGTTCCGGGTCCTTTTTGCTGTGGGTATGGGAAAGGGTCAGAAACTACGGCGTCATCGGCTGCGGCTGGGGAGCCACGGGACCATGCCCCGGACCGCCCGGGCGTCCTTGGGCCCCTCGGTGACGGCCCATGCCCCGGACCCACGTCCGCACCAACATCTCCATGTCCACCACGTCATCCTGCAAGGCCTTCATCACCTGGTCCACCGCAGCGTCTTCCAGGGCCTGCCGAACGGCCTTGCGGTCCAAGCCCTGGGCTTGAATCAACTCCCACATGGTCTTGCCCTCGTCGCAGGCGGCCCGCAGGTCATCCACGCTCATGCCCAGCACCTGGGCCCAGAGGCGTTCGGGATGCAGGTACTCGGACCGCAACGTGAGCCAGGCCAAACGGCTCTCGTACTGCTCCTGGGTGATGCGACCCGCCTCCAGGGCCTCCTTCAGGGCCTGCTGGGCGGCTTCCCGTCGCGCGGCCCGCAGCTCGTCCACGGTGATGCCCAGGGCTTCCGCCTCCCGCTTCTCCTGACGATACCGGGCGCAATAGCCTCCCCTTCGCACCTCCTGCGGCGCTTGCTCCTCCTCGGCAACCTGGGCGGCCAAGGTAGGGGTCACCTCCCCCACGCCCCAAACGGCCAGTCCAACCACCATAGGAACAACCAACCACTTCCACCACGTCTTCATCGGCACACCTCCTCTTGGGAATTTCACCCTTGAGGATAGCGAGGAGGTGTGGAGAAAATGTGGAGACGCCCTGGAAAAATCGTGGAAAACAAAAAGCGGACGGTCCGGTGACCGCCCGCGTCCGTCATTCGTCGGCTTCGGCCTTGCCTTCCCAGTAAGGACGTTTGCGCAGACCGTACACCTGCAACACCGGAAGCACCACCAGGATGCCCGTATAGGGCTCGTTCAAGTCACCGACGATTTCCTCGGTGGCCTGCACAATCCGCTGCACCAGGGCCTCATCCGGAACCACGGTGAACAGGGTGCGATGGGTGTACTCCTGGGAGGCCATGAGGGCGTCCAGGGAGGGCATCAGGCCCAGGTCGTCCCGCAGGGCCTTGCGGCGATGCAGACCGGAACTTTCCAGCAACGTGATGCCCGGCGCGCCGGCCCGACGCCAGGCCTCCATCACGGCATCGCAAAGTTCCATTTTGTCGACCACCAGCAACACCATGTAAGCCGGGGGTTTCTGCATCATGCTCCATCCTCCTGGTTTTCAGGCGTCCCTTCAGCCTCCGAACCCGCGGCCGTGGCAGCCGCCGTGCGGGGATACAGGAGCCGCAGCGCCACCGGAGTGATGAGGGTGGTCACCACGACCATGAGCACCACGGCGGCGAAGGCCGAGGCGGGTAGGGCTTGCAGTCCGATGCCCACCGAGGCCACGATGAGGCCCACCTCGCCCCGGGAGGTCATGCCCACGCCCAAGCGCAAGGCGTCCATCCAACCCAGGCCGCCCAATCGGGCGCCCAGGCCGCATCCCAGCACTTTGGTTAGGATGGCCAGCAGCACCAGCACCAGGGCCTCCCAGCGGCCCTCGGTGGAAGTGAACAGCACGCTCAGGTCCGTTTGCAACCCGATGTTGATGAAGAACAGGGGAACCAACCAGGCGTAGGCAATGGATGCCACACCTCGCTCGATGCGTGCCCGATAGGGCGTGCGGGCGAAGAGCAACCCGGCCAGAAACGCGCCCGTGATGGCCGCCACGTGCCCTCCCGCCTCCGCGGCCCAGGCATACACCATCATGATGACAATGGCGAAGGCCATGAGGGATTCGCTCACCGGGAGGCGGTTGGCCCAATGGGTCAATCGGGGGATGAAGCGGCTCCCCAGCGCCCAGGCGATGACGAAGAACAGCAGCATCCGGGCGACCACCACAATCAACGACACCAGACTGGGGCCCTCCACCCCGGCGCCGGCGAAGGCCACAAAGAAGGAGAGCAACAGAATGACCAGGACGTCGTCCACCACGGCCGCCCCCAACAGGCCCAGGCCCACAGGTGTGCGCAACACCCCTAACTCCATCAGCGTCTGAGCGGAGATGCTCACGCTGGTCGCGCCCATGACCAGGCCCAGGAACACGGCCTGCCGGGGCGTGAAGTCGAACA
The DNA here is from genome assembly GCA_015491595.1 of Anaerolineales bacterium. Lineage (GTDB taxonomy): Bacteria > Chloroflexota > Anaerolineae > Anaerolineales > DRMV01 > S139-71. The sequence goes on along the minus strand of WFVP01000248.1, from coordinate 846 downwards.
GATAGGCGAACACGCCGTAAGCCGCCACCACGGGGATGATGGAGCCCAGGAGGCCGCTCCAGATTGCCACCTTCCCGGCCCGGCGCATGGCCTCCAGTTCCACCTCCAACCCGGCCAGGAACATCAGGAACAGCACGCCCAAAAAGGCCAGATGCTCAATGAGCACGTCCAGCTTGGGATGCAGGGCCAGATAATCCCATTCCAACACGTTGAGCAGGGACGGTCCCAGAAGCAAACCCGCCAGGAGCTCGCCGAACACCACGGGCTGATGCAGCCGGGCGCTGAGATAGCCCGCGAGCTTGGCCGCGGTGATGAACCCCGCCAGGGCCAACGCAAAGATGACGAGTTCCTGCTCCATGCCCTTCTCCTGACGATGATGAGTCGTCCACGGATACGGTCTCAGGTGCCTGTTGCGTCAGCGACGACGTCTCCATTTTGCCATAAAAGAGGGGATTTCCGTTCGCCATCTTAGCGGCGGAACGCCAGGACCTTCTCGCGCATGGACCGCCCTCAAGGCAAGGTAACCAATGGTATACTGCATCCATGCACGGGAGGTCAAGGATGCCTTCCGCCAAGGCATGGGAACGTGTGATGCAATTGGAACCGGGATGGCGGGTGCAGTTACGCAAACCCCATCCCTGCGGCAACGACTGGTGGGAGGTGGTCCGCATTGGCGCGGACCTGCGCCTTCGCTGTTTGAAGTGTGGACGTCGGGTCGTCCTGCCCCGGCGACGGGTGGCCCAACGCCTCAAACATGCCCTCCCTCCAGGGGAGGCGGGAGGAACCTCGGGATGAACGCGCGCAGCACGATTTTCGCCTCCATCCGGTGGTGGGCGCTCCTGACCC
>WFVP01000247.1 GCA_015491595.1 Anaerolineales bacterium | reverse complement strand
GTACAATACGTTCATACAACCAAACCGACCTGGGCCCTCCTCAGGGAGACGTTCCCATGCGCATCACCCGCCTGACTACGGCCTTGCAGACCCTGCCCGAGCATCGCAACGGCGTGGCTCCCCACCGTTACGTCGAAGCCCTGCTCCTGGCCGCGCGCACCTGGCAGCGCCTGGGTCAACCCCACCAGGCCGAAGCCGCCCTCCAGCAGGCCCTGAAGGCCCTGGAAGAGGTGCGTATTCCCCCACGGCAAATCGAGGCCCGTGTACACGCCGCCCGTGTGGCATTGGCCCTGGACTTCCACGCCCAGGCCCGGGCCCTGACCCGGGAGGCCCAGGCGCAGGCCCTCGACATGGATGACCCCTGGGCCCAAAGCGAGTTGTGGCCCCTGCTGGCCACCATGTGGCAACGCCTGGGCACACCGGAACCCCTGCACGCCTTATGGGCGGCCCTGGAAGGGTGGGAAGACCCCTGGGCCCAGTTCCTGGCCTGGACGCCCCTGCTGGACGCCTCCCTGGCCCTGGGGGACGCGCGCGGGGTGGCCCTGGGACGCGACATCGCCGCCCGCTGGGACGGACCCTTCGTGGCCAAGGCCCTCCAGGCCCGGGAGGGCCCCCTGGGACACCCGGATGGAAAGCGGGTGCTGGAGGCCCTGGTGCAAAAGGCCCGGGGCCTGCCGGACCCCTTCTACCGAAGCCTGGCCCTGAGCGGTGGGGCGCGTTGGTGGCACCACCACGGCCACCCGGAGAAGGCCGAGACCCTGGCCGACCAGGCCCTGGCCGACGCCCAGACGCTTCCCGACCTGACCCGCCGCGGCGAGGCCGTGGCCCAGGCAGGGTACACCCTGGCCTGTCTGGGGCAGGGCGACCGGGCCCGGCCACCTCTGAAGCAGGCCATCGCCTGGGCCGGGGACATCGGCTACATGGACGACCGCACCCGGGTGCTGGAACCCGTGTTGCAGGGGCTGACCCTGCTCCGGGATATTCCGGCCTTATGGGAGGCATGGGAGCCCATCCGGGAAATCGGCTACCCGCGGTTTTTTGGGCCCCTGGCCCGTCAACTGGCCCGGGCCTTCCGCGAACTGGGAGAAGCCGAAGGAACCCGAGAGGTGCTGAACCATCTGCTGTCCCGGGCCCGGGAGGAAGGCCACGTCTGGAAGCAAATGATTCTCCTCAACCACGCGGTACCGGCCCTGCAAGACCCCGCGATGCTGGCCCAGGCCACCGAAATCGCCCTCCGTCTCCAGGATGAACGCTACCGTGCCCAGGCCCTGGTCATGGTGGCCGAAGCCTGGGCCCGGCTCGCGCGGCCGGAACTCTTTCCTGACCTGTGGAACGAGAGCCTGGCGCTGCGGATTTCGGGACCGCGCCAGGTGGCGGTGGCCGGAGTGTTCCAGGCCTGGATGCGGGTGGCTCCCGAAGAGGCCTGGACCCACTTCGACCAGGCCCTGACCGTGCTCACCTACCCCCATGTCCGGGCCCGGGTGCTGTGGGATGTGTCCCAACTTTCCATCTTTGGCTCACCTGCAAACCGTGGGCCCATCACCTGAATCGAAGGAAAAATTTGATGAAGCGGCGGCTTCGCCACCGCTTCATCAAGATTTCTCTCCAACAAACCTCAGACCATAGACGTTGCACATTTGCCTATAATGGGATAAAATCAAGCCAACCCGTTTGGGGAGTTAGGGGTGAGATGACAGAACGATGGGAAACGGGGGACTTTTGGCCTGCTGAAGCGGTGGCCGATTGGACATTGCGAGACGTCCTGCTGCTGGCCCGCCGATACCTCTGGTGGCTGATTCTCGTGCCCTTCTTCGGCGCCCTGGGCGGGTGGATAGGCAGCATGCTCCAAACCCCGGTCTGGGAAGCCCGCACCCAGGTCCTGGTCACCCGTTCATCCACCACCGGCACGGATGCCGAACTCCTGCAATACGTCAACTTGCGGGATTTGCTGTACACCTACAAGGATTTGCTCTCCGAACCGTGGGTGCGGGAGGAACTGGTGCGCCGACTGGGCGGCGAGGCCATCTCCAGCAAGCAGGTTCGCGTCACCATCCCACGGCAGGGTTTGCTGCTGCAAATCGCCACACGGGATGCGGACCCTCTGCGGGCGCAGCAAATGGCGGATACCCTGGTGCAGATTCTCATCGAACAGCACCAGGCCCTGCAAGAAGAGCGATACCGCACCGAAGAGGAGCGGCTGACCCGGCAAATCGACGAGATTCGCCTGCGCATGGAATCCCTCCAACAGGCCCTGGCCAGCGCCCCCGAGGGTCTGGACCCCGTGCAGCAAGAGCAACTTCAGAAAGAACTGGACCTCTATCGGCAGCTGTATCTCAACCTGCTGGACAAACGGGAGACCATCCGCCTGCATCGGCTGTACAACGTCCCCAACGTCATCCAGGTGCGACCGGCCCAATTGGTGCCCGATCCCGTGGCGCCCAAGACCATGCTCAACATCGCTATGGGGGGCGTGGTAGGATTGTTCCTGGTCGCGGGCGTGATCTTCCTGCGTGAATCCCTCAACCAGACCGTGCGCTCGGAAGAGGACCTGCGACGTCTGCACGTGCCCCTCCTGGCCACCATTGTGGAAACCGAACCCTTTAGCGAAGGGGAAGGGCCGCAGGTCTGGCTGAACCCCCAATCCCCCTACGCCGAAGCCTTCCGGGTCCTCCGGACCAACCTGGAATTCCTCATTGCCTCGCGCGACCTGCGCCTGTTTTTGGTCACCAGTCCGGGGCCGGGGGAACGAAAGACCTCGCTGGCCGCGAACCTGGCGGCCATCTTCGCCCAGGCGGAAAAACGGGTGCTCCTGGTGGACGCGGACTTCCGGCGCCCCCGGGTGCATCGGGTGTTCGGCCTGTCCAACCGGGTGGGCTTCAGCACCCTGTTCCGGCACGCCGATCTGTCCTTGCAACAGGTCTTCTACCGGTGGAAGGACTCCTCCCTCTACGTGATGCCCAGCGGGCGCCTGCCTCCACATCCGGCCGAGGTATTGCGTTCCCCACGGACCGCGGAGCTGTTGCAGCAGATGCGCTCGGCCTTCGACCTGGTGATTCTGGACGTGCCGCCCCTCATGGTGGCCGATGCCATGATTCTGGCCGCCCATGTGGACGGGGTGCTGATGAGTGTGGTGCTGGGGCAGACCCATCGGGTGGCCCTGCGTAAGGTGCTGGAGCCCTTCCGCCAGACGGAAAACACCCTGGCGCCCCTGCTGGGCCTGGTGGCCTTTCTGCCCGCAGGGGAACGCGCGGCGCATGACGGGTATTACACCTACTACACCTATTACACGTACTACAAACAAGCCGATACGCAGACCGGGGATTGAGTAAGGGGAACGTCGATCCATGTCCCAAACGGGGGGGAAACGCCTGGAATCCGTGTGCCCGTACATCGGCTTTCGGGACGACCGGGAGGTGGTGAGCGGTATCCCATCTTCGCAGCATTACTGCCATCGTGTGACCCCACCGCAACCCATCCGCCGGGAGGTTCAGCAACAACTGTGCCTGCAACCTCGCTTCCGGGAATGTCCGGTGTACCAGCAACAAACCCGGAGGTTACCCAGGGAATTCCGTCCCCCCTCCCCCCCGCTGGGACGGCGGTTGCACCATGCTGGACGTATGGGC
>WFVP01000246.1 GCA_015491595.1 Anaerolineales bacterium | reverse complement strand
TCCTTGGGCAGGTCCGCGTTGGTCCACACCTCCAGACCTCGAGTGGGACCGCCGTCCACTTCCGGACGCACACCCGGACGGGCAGCAATCTCGTCGGCCCAATCCAGCAGGATGCGCAACTCCTCCAACGTCTCCAGAGCAGGCGGTTGGGCTGGAAGCTGTCCCACAAAGACCTGTCCCGAGGTGCCGTCCACAGAAATCCAAGTACCCTCGGGATATTCTTTGCCATTGATCTGAAGGACACGCCGCTCCATATCGATTTTGATGTCCGAAGCGCCCACCACCGCCGGAATACCAAACTGTCGGGCGACGACCGCCGCGTGGGACGTCGCGCCTCCCTCGGTGGTTACAATGGCCTTGGAGACCAACATGGCCGGCACATCCTCGGGCTTGGTGAAAGGCCGCATAAGAATGACAGGCTCACCTTCCGCGGCTTTTGCCTTGGCCTTTTCGGAGTCCAGGTACACCCGCCCCACGGCCGCACCGGGGGAGGCATTCACCCCGCGAGCCAAAAGTTTCCCTTCATGACGGGCCTTTGCCAGGTCATGGGGGTTGAATTGGGGATGGAGCAACTGCTCCACATCTTCCGGGGAAACCCGTTTGACCGCTTCCTCCTTGGAAATCAACCCTTCCTCGACCATATCCACGGCCATTTTGACCTTGGCCTGAGGGGTGGCCTTTCCTGCCCGGGTCTGGAGCATCCACACCTTCCCCCGCTCGATGGTGAATTCGATGTCCTGCATGATGCGGAAGTGACGCTCCAGCCGCTCCGCCATGTCCTGAAGTTGAGCGTAGACCTCCGGCATATCCTGAGCCAATTTGGCCACCGGGGAAGGGGTGCGCACACCCGCGACAACGTCTTCACCCTGGGCGTTCACCAGGTACTCGCCCCAGAGCTCCTTTTCACCCGTGCTGGGATTCCGGGTGAAGACCACGCCGGTGCCTGAGTCGGGGCCCAAGTTCCCGAACACCATGGCCACGATGTTCACCGCGGTGCCCAAGTCATCCGGGATACCTGTTCGAGCCCGATATGCTCGCGCCCGGGGGCTGTTCCAGGAGCGGAACACCGCTTCCATGGCCATGCGCAACTGTTCATGAGGGTCTTGGGGAAACTCTCGACCATGGAACATATACACGCCCTTGAAGCGCCGCACGACCCGCTTCCATGCTTCCGCATCCAGCTGGGTCTCGTCTTCGGCTCCTTGCTCCGCCATTTCCTCCCGTAAAGCCCGATCGAAGTCCTCCTCAGGCAGACCCAAAACCGTCTTTCCAAACATCTGCAACAAACGCCGATAAGCATCCCAAGCAAACCGCGGGTTGTTGGTCATCTCGGCCAAGCCATGGACCGTTTCATCGTTCAACCCCACGTTGAGGATGGTGTCCATCATGCCCGGCATCGAAAATTTGGCCCCTGACCGGCAGGACACCAGCAGGGGCCGCGAAGGGTCACCGAACTTTTTCGCCATTTTGCCTTCCAAGTAGGCCATTCCCTCCAGCACCTCCTCCCACAGGCCCGGTGGGAAGGCACCGTGCTCCAAGTAGTAAAGACAGGCCCGGGTCACGACGGTAAAACCAGGAGGCACAGGCAGGCCGATTGCGGTCATCTCACCCAGACCGGCCCCCTTGCCACCCAAGAGGGAACGCACCGCATCGTCATCGCCGCCGAGGCGTTGCTTAAGGTCGGCGTATTCGTCAAAGGTGTAAACCCACTTTTCGGACATGGCCCTCCTCCACATCAAAGGAGTGTTCTGAAAAAATTGTAACATGGCTTTTCGTAACCCCGGCCCGACGAACGTCATGGCGCGTGGCGCACCGGCGGGGAGCAGACCCCCCGGATGCCCGAACCCAGAGGCGCTTCGTGATACACTGAAGGCGGTCCGACCCCATCCATGAAAGGAGGTCCGCCATGACGAGCAAGAAGCAACGCCTTCCCGTGGAACCCGTGCGCCTGGCCGAGATGGTGGCCTATCAGGAGGGGGCCATTGTCAGCCGCACGCTGCTGGACCGCAAAGCGGGCACGGTGACCCTCTTCGCCTTCGACGAAGGCCAGCAGCTCAGCGAGCACACCACCCCATATGACGCCCTGGTGTACGTACTGGAAGGCACGGCGGAAATCACGATTGAGGGCACGCCGCATCGCGTCTCCGCGGGGGAGGGTATCGGGCTACCCGCCCACCGCCCTCATGCGGTACGGGCGGTCCGCCCCTTCAAAATGTTGCTCATCATGGTGCGGGAGTGAGCCTTGCGGAAACACCCCTCGGCAGGAACGGCTGGCCTCGGAAAGTTCGACCGGGCGCGCGTGGCGCTGGTTCGGTGGGCGCGTGGCCCCGTCATCGGGATGGTGGCCCTGGTCTGGGTGGTCTACCATACCCAGGTGCTTGCTCACGCCTTCCCGAAATCGAAGGCCCAGGAGGCGCCCCTGCCGCCGGACCTGCACCTGGCCTACACCCCGGCCCACCTCAAGCAGGATTTCGCCTACTGGAGCCAGCATCGGGCGGCCTTCTTGTGGGGTCACCTGCTGGTGGACAACGTGTACCCCTTGATTTACGGCCTGCTCCTGGCTCTCCTGCTGACGGCCTTGCGGCCCCGTAGATTTCCCGACCAAGCGCCGTGGTGGGCCCTGGCCCTTCCCGTGGCCATGGTCCTGGCCGACGGAAGCGAGAACCTGCTCCTCAGCCTGCTGATGTTCACATATCCCCGGTTCCCGGTGGTCTGGGCCTGGATGGCCTCCCTGGCCACAGGGACGAAGTGGACCCTGCTGGTTGCACAACTGGGAGGTCTGGTCTGGGGAGGGGTCCAGCGATTACGAAAAACCCCGTGAGCTCGCCGCACGGCGAACCCACGGGGTCAGAGAGCGTAGGGGAAAACGGGCTCGACTATTCCCTATTCCGTATGGAGCTCCGTCTCCACCATCTCGATGAAACGGCCATGCCAGGTGTGGGGGAAGACCGCGCCGGTGTAGGCGTTGACGCTCAGCATTCCCACCACTTCGCCGTCCTGGAGCACGTGCAGGGTGTAGTAGCCGTAGAAGGGCACGGGTTCCTCCGCGGTCGCGCCGGGGAGCACGCGCTCCAGATAATCCTGGGCCAGCTGGACGGCCTTCTCGGGCGAGATGGTGGGCTCGGGCAGGGTGTCCGGCGGGGTCAACCCCATGGCCCACACCTGCATCGGGCTGTACTTCAGGTTCCACATCATCGTGGGCCCGTGCTCCGGATACACCGCCTTGGTCACCGGGTCAATGAGCACCTCCCAGGCTCCGATGCCGGTTTCCCCCTCAACGATTTGTGCGTATGCGTGGTTGTCGAAAATCATGATTTCCCGGACAGCCAGACCTTCCTTGCCCAAGTTTTTCAGATAGTTCTCCAAAACCTGCTCCACTTCTTCCACAGTCAGGGGTTCAATCTGTCCGCTTCCATACCCTCCCATCATGTCACCATAACCCATCATGCCGCCGTATCCCATCATCGAACCGTATCCATAGCCCATCATCATGCCCATCATGCCGCCGTATCCCCAGCCGCCCGGGCACGTGGCTGCACCGGGGTAGCCCTCTCCCATCATCGGGCCATAGGGCATCGGCGTGGGTTCCCCGGACGCCTCATCGGCCCAAACGGGTGCCGCCGACCACCAGGCCACCGCGAATCCCAGCACAAGGACCACAATCCCGATTCCGAATCCGGCGAAGCGCAACGTGCGTTTGGTCATGGCTCACCTCCTTGGGTGTTTTGGGTTCACCCTCACCATAGGACGGGAAGGTCAACGGCGTTTTCAGATTTGCTAAAGATTCCGTAAAGAAAGGCTGGCGGAAGGGAGGAAACGAGGGCGGGTGTACGCGGGTGGATTCGCCGCGCATCTGTCTGATGTTCTACGGGTTCTCACACCCCACGGCAATACGGTCCACCGCCTTGTCCTTCTTGCATCATACAAACGGCAGAAAAGTAGGAATTACTGCCTCAAGCACGTAGAAACTCGAGGACAATACGGCAACTGTTTCGTTTATGCATGTTATTCCAACTTTTTACGCATCCAATCCTTGACGTAAACCTTTTAGGAAATCCCGAGAGCCTTCCACAGGGTCCTTAGCCTCTGCCACGGCCCGCAGCAGGGCGCTGCCCACGATGACCCCATCGGCCAGGCGGCCCACCGCGGCTGCATGTTCCGGCCTGGAGATGCCGAACCCCACGGCCAGGGGGAGGTCGGTGTGCCGTCGTACCCTCCGCACCAGGTCGGGCAGGTCGGGTGGGAGATGTTCGCGCGCACCCGTGACCCCGGTAACCGAGACCAGGTAGATGAACCCCGTACTGCGTCGGGTGACCTCACGGATGCGCTCTTCGTCCGAGGTGGGCGCGAGGAGAAAGATGAGGTCCATCCCGCGCACCTGCAGGGCCTGCTGGAGGGCATCGGCCTCTTCGGGGGGCAGGTCTGGCACGATGACGCCGTCCACCCCGGCCTCCGCAGCCCGCCGGGCGAAGACCTCCAGCCCCATCTGGAGGATGGGGTTGTAATAGCCCATCCAGATGAAAGGCACCGTCAGCCCTCGGGCCCGTAATTGGGTTATCTGCTCCAGGGCCAGGTCCGGGGTCATGCCATTCGCCAGGGCCCGTTGGGACGCGGCCTGGATGGTGGCGCCATCGGCCAGCGGGTCGCTGAAGGGCACGCCCAGTTCCACCAGGTCCGCACCCGCCTCCACCAGGGCCGGGACCAGTTCCAGGGCGCTCTCCCGTTCCGGAAACCCCAGGGTGATATAGGGAATCAAGGCCTTGCGGCCTTGCGCTCGCAGTTGGTGGAAAACCGTGGCAATGCGGGACATGGGATGCCTCCGTTGTTCGTCGTTCGTCGTCCGTCGGCCGTTGGTTGGCAATCGGCGGTCGGCGGACAGCGGACGGCTCACCGCGGACTACGGTGAAAGGCGCTTGGCCAGGGTGGGCACGTCCTTATCCCCCCGGCCGCTGAGGTTGATGATGAGGACTTGGTCGGGCCGCATTTGGGGCGCGCGCTTGATGGCTTCGGCCACGGCATGGGCGCTTTCCAGCGCGGGGATGATACCTTCCAGTCGGGACAGGCGCTGAAACGCGTCCAGGGCCTCCTCGTCCGTCACGTAGGTGTATTCCACTCGCCCGATATCCCGGAGCCAGGCGTGTTCCGGACCCACCGCAGGGTAATCCAGACCCGCGGAAACACTGTGGGTCTCCAGGATGTTGCCGTGCTCATCCTGAAGCACGTAGGTGTACGTGCCATGGAGCACGCCAGGGCGGCCTCGCTTGGGGTCCGCGAAGCGGGCCGCGTGTTTCCCGGAAGGGATGCCCAGGCCCCCGGCCTCCACGCCCACCATGGCCACGCCCTCATCCTCCAGGAAGGGATGGAAGAAGCCAATGGCGTTGGAGCCGCCGCCCACGCAGGCGATGAGCAGGTCGGGCAGGCGGCCCTTGGCCTCCAGAATCTGCCGTCGCGTTTCCTCGCCGATGACCCGTTGAAAATCCCGCACCATGCGGGGGTAGGGGTGGGGTCCCAGCGCGGACCCCAGCAGGTAGTGGGTGGTGCGTACGTTGGTGACCCAATCCCGGATGGCCTCGTTGATGGCGTCCTTGAGGGTACGGGAGCCCGCGTCGACCGCGCGCACTTCCGCGCCCAGCAGGCGCATACGGAAGACGTTGAGGGCCTGGCGTTCCATATCCACCGCGCCCATGTAAATGACGCACTCCAGGCCCAGGAGCGCGCACGCGGTCGCGGTGGCCACGCCGTGCTGCCCCGCGCCCGTCTCGGCCACGATGCGGGTTTTGCCCATGCGTTTGGCCAGCAAAGCCTGGCCCAGCGCGTTGTTGATTTTGTGCGCGCCCGTGTGGGCCAGGTCTTCTCGCTTCAGATAGATGCGCGCGCCACCCAGAGCCTGACTCAGGCGGCGGGCCGGGGTAAGGGGCGTGGGCCGACCCGCGTAGCGGTGGAGCAGGTCCTGGAGTTCGGCCTGGAAGGCCGGGTCCTGGTGGGCCTCTTCGTACGCGGCTTCCAGTTCCTTCAACGCGGGGATGAGGGTTTCGGGTACGTACATGCCACCGTAGGGGCCATAGCGAGGGCCGGGGTTGCGGACGGTCATCAGAAACCTCCTTTCGTCATCCTCGAGCAGCCTGAATGAAAGCCTGTACCCGTGCCGGGTCCTTGATGCCCGGACGGTCTTCCACGCCACTGGAGACGTCCACGCCCCAGGGCTGGATACGGCGGATTTTCTCCGCCACGTTCTCGGGGGTGAGGCCCCCGGCCAGCAGGATGGGGTACCGCTGGGCCAGGATGCGGGCCGCATCCTCGTGGGCCGGTCGTCCCGTGCCGCCGTACATCCCCCGATGATGGGCATCCACCAGCAGCAACGGCCGGTCGGGGAGGATTTTCATCCCTTCGGTATACGCGCGGGCCTGGGTCAGCGCGACCTCCGGGTCCGTTGGCCGGAGGGCTTTGTAGGCCCTGGGCCAGAGGGCCTGTACCATTTCCGGCGGCTCCTCGCCGTGCAGTTGAGCCAGGTCCAGGCCCACTTCGTCCATCAGGCGTCGGACCTCCTCCAGGGGTGCGTTGACGAACACTCCCACGAAGCGGGGCGCTCGGAGGCCAAAGGCCGCGCGCACGGCTTCTACGATGGTTCGGGCCTGTCGGCGCGTCACGGCCCGAGGGCTCCTGGGGTAGAAGACCAGCCCCAAGAAGTCCGCGCCGGCTTCCGCGGCGAGGAGAGCGTCTTCGATGCGGGTCAGGCCACAGATTTTGACTCGGGTGTTCATGGTTCGTCGTCCGTCGATCGTCGATCGTCGGTCGTCGGTCGTTGGTCAATAGTCGATAGTCGTTGGTCGTTGGTTGGCAGTCGGCGGTCAGCGGTCTGCCGTCTGCTGACTTCCATCTGCCATCTGCCATCTGCCGTCTGCCGTCTGCCCACTGCTCCCTGCCCTCTTCCCCGCTTCCACCAGGGTGCGCACCTTTTCGGGAATGGAAGGGGCCCGGACCAGCGCGGTACCCACCAGGATGGCCGTGGCCCCCTGCCGCGCGGCCCAGCGGACGTCTTCCGGTGTGTGGATACCGCTTTCCACCACCAGCGGAATCGTTTTCGGGATATGGGGCCGCAGCCGCTCGGTGGTGCCCAGGTCGACCTGCAGGGTGCGCAGGTTCCGGTTGTTGACCCCAAGCAGCCGGGGTCGCAGGGCCAGCG
>WFVP01000245.1 GCA_015491595.1 Anaerolineales bacterium | reverse complement strand
CCGGTGGACCGCGCTGCGCCCGCCACCGCGACGCCCTCCCCCGAAGCCACGTCGCCCCCTGCGCTCGCGACCCCGACCGCCGCGGCGCCCTCGCAGGACCTCTGGGGTCTCCCGGACCCCAACACGGCCCGTTGGGTGCGGGTGGCCGAAGGGTTCCGTCAGCCCACGGCCATCGTGGCCGCGCCCGGGTATCCGGGGCGCCTGTTCATCCTGGAACGCCAGGGGGTGGCCTGGACCCTGTGGCAGGGAGAGCGGCAGGTCTTTCTGGACCTGAGGGACCGGGTGGGGTCGGAGGCCACGGAGCAGGGTCTGTTGGGTATGGCCTTCCATCCGGACTTTCCCGAGACTCCCTGGGTGTTCGTAAACTACACCGACAAGCAGGGGGATACCGTGGTCGCCCGCTTCCCGGTGGATGTGCAGACCTGGACGGCCGACCCCGGGCAGGAGCGGGTGCTCCTGCAGGTGGACCAGCCCTATGGGAACCACAACGGCGGCCATCTCCTGTTCGGGCCGGACGGCTACCTGTACATCGGCTTGGGTGACGGCGGCGCGGCCGGCGACCCCCAGGACAACGCCCAGAATCCCCAGACCCTCCTGGGCAAGATGTTGCGCATTGATGTGAACGTGGAACCCTACGGTATCCCGCCGGACAACGCCTTCCCCCAGGGCGGCGGGCGGCCGGAGATTTGGGCCCTGGGCCTGCGCAATCCCTGGCGCTACGATTTCGACCCGCTCACGGGGGACCTGTACATCGCCGACGTGGGCCAGAACAAGTGGGAGGAGGTGCACGTGTGGCCTGCGGACGGTGGGGCCGGTGCCAATTTCGGTTGGGACTACTATGAAGGTTCCCACCCTTATGAGGACACGCCCCCGCCGGGGCTGACGCTGATTTTCCCGGTGGTGGAGTACGGCCATGACCAGGGATGCTCCATCACGGGCGGCGTGGTGTATCGCGGCCGGGCCCTGGGGCCCGATTGGCAGGGGGTCTACCTCTACGGTGATTTCTGCAGCGGGCGGATTTGGGGCCTGCGTCGTCAACCCGACGGCACGTGGGCCAACGGCCTGCTCTATGAGACCCCCTTCAACATCTCCACCTTTGGTCGGGATACCGCGGGCTTCGGGCCGGACGTGGGGGGTGAGGTGTATCTGGCCCACTACACGGCCGGGGAAATCTACCGCCTGGAACCCGCGCCGTAACCCTCCGGCGAGAGGTGCGGAACAAAAAAGCGGGGCGGCTTTTGGCCGCCCCGCTTTGGGTTCCCCTGTCAGGGTTTACTCCTCAATGGGCCAACCCGTGGGGATTTCGCCCGCCTCGAGGCCCTGGCGGATTTCCGCCAGCTTGTCCTTCACTTCCTGCGGAATCATGTCCTCGAAGTCGTGGAAGGGTGCGAGGTCCACGCCGCCGAAGTAGTTGCCCGCGGGGAAGTTGCCCTCATGGGCCAGCTTGATGAGGTCGAACACGCCGGGGGTGATGAGCTTCATCGCGCTGGTGACCAGGCAGGGTCGGGCCTCGGGCACGGTGTACCACTGGTCGGTGTCCACGCCGATGCAGTACACCTCTTTGCCCGCCTTGGCGGCCTGGGCCACCTCGATGAGCGCGCCGTTGCCCGTCTTGCCGCCCGCGCCGAAGATGACGTCAAAGCCCTGGTCGATGAGCTGCTTGGCCGTGGCCGCACCCCACTCGGGGTCGGTGAAGGCCACATCCAGGCCACCGGGATGGTAGATGACGTTGGCTTCCACGTCCGGGTTCACATACTTGGCGCCGTTGATGTAGCCCGTGCCAAAGGCCTTGACGGGAGGCACCAGGTCCGTGCCCAGCACACCGGCAATCTTGTTCGTCTTGGTGATCATGCCCGCCAGCGCGCCGGCCAGGAAGCCCGCGCGGTCCTCGTGGAAGATGAGGCCGGCCACGTTGGGCAGGTCGTTGCCCGGGTCATCGTCCACCGCCCACGGCTGGAACTGGTCCACGCCGATGAAGTAGACCTCGGGGAACTCCTTGGCCATGACCTGGGTGGCCTCTCCCAGGGCGAAGCCCACGGTGACGATGACGTCAAAGCCGTTCTCCGCGAAGAGGCGGATGTTGGTTTCGTAGTCCTTGGAGTCCTTGGTTTCGATGTAGTCCACGTAGGCGCCCAGTTCCTCTTTCGCCTTCAACACGCCTTCCCAGGCCGACTGGTTGAAGGACTTGTCGTCGATTTCGCCCACGTCGGTCACCAGACCCACGCACAGCACCTCAGGGCTGGCGCAGTCGGGCATTTCCTCCTTGCCCGCGGCCTCTTCCGTCTTCACGGGTTCCGCCGTCTCCATGGTTTCCGCCTGCGGCGCCTCGGTGGGCGTGGCCTTCTTACAGGCCGCCAGACCGAACGCCAGAACCAAGAGGGTGAGGATGAACATCCACTTTCGCATACTCTTCTCCTCCTGAAAAGGTTAGGTTTGGCCCTACAGGAGAACCGGGTCGGTTATACCTGGAAGCGGGAAATTTGGCAAGGTGAAAAGAGGCGTCCTTCCCCGGACGGCGTCGAGGGAACGTTGGAGCCGGGTTGCGGGTCGAGTACAATGTTCATTCACAGCACACGCGAGTTCGACACCGGGAGGAAGCCACGATGCGCAAGGTGTTGATTACGGGCAGCAATCGGGGCATTGGGCTGGCCCTGACCCATCAGCTGGCCGCGCAGGGAGATGTGGTCTTTGCCACCTGTCGCCAGCCCGAGCAGGCCGCGGAATTGCGGGCCCTGGCCCACCGCTATCCCGACCAGGTGCACATTGTAGGTCTGGACGTGACCGATGAGGCCAGCATCCAGCAGGCCTTTCACGTCATCGCCCGCATGACCCCGGCGCTGGATTGGGTCATCAACAACGCGGGCGTGCTGGTGGAAGGCGAGTCCCTGCGGACCCTGGATTTCGCCACGGTGATGCGGGTGTTCGACGTCAACACCCTGGGGCCCTTCCGGGTGGTCCAGCGGTTCCTGCCCTTGTTGCAGGGGAGCAAGCAGCCCCTTATCTGCCAGATGACCTCCATCATGGGCTCCATCGCGTTGACGGAGGGACCGGGCTACTACAGTTACCGGGGCAGCAAGGCCGCGCTGAACATGATGAGCAAGGTCCTGGCCCACGAATTGCGGCCTTTGGGTATCCCCGTGGTCCTCATGCATCCCGGCTGGGTGCGGACGGATATGGGTGGTCCCCAGGCGCCTTTGCGCCCCGAGGACTCGGCGCGGGGCATCCTGCGGGTGTTGAGCACGGTCACCCTGCGGGATACCGGACGGTTCCTCACCTGGGAGGGCAAGGAGTTACCCTGGTAGGCCGGGAAGGGAATGCCGGATGTTTTCCTTACTTGTGCCGGTTGGGTTGCCCGGTGAGAAAGGGGAGATGTGGTACACTATTCCCCACGTTATGGCATTCCCGAGGTCCTGGAGGTGACGAATGCGACCGTCGGTGCGGATGATGGTGATGGAACGCGTCACGGCGTTGCTCCAGGTGCGGGCCTTGCGCTTGGTGCTGGCCGCCCTGGGCGTGGCCTTGTTGGCCCAGGTGCGCGTTCCCCTGCCTTTCACACCGGTCCCGATTACTGGACAGACCCTGGGGGTCTTGCTGGTGGGAGCCCTGTTGGCCCCGGAGGAGGCCGGCCTGAGCATGACGCTGTACGCGCTCCTGGGCGGCGCCGGGGTCCCGGTGTTCGCGGGATTCGGCCAGGGCTGGCATCACATCTTCGGCCCTACGGGAGGGTACATCCTGGGTTTCATCCCCGCGGCCTGGGTGGTATCCACCCTCATGCGGGTGCGGGCGTTGCGGCATCCCTGGCGGGTCTGGCTGGCCCTGCTGGCCGGCAACCTTACCATTTACCTGTTCGGCCTGCCCTGGTTGAGCGCGTTTGTGGGTTGGCGCAAAGTCTGGGCCCTGGGTCTGCTTCCTTTTATTCCCGGTGACCTGTTCAAGCTCTTGCTGACCGGTGCGTTTCTCCTGGTCCGTCCCGTCCGCCGTGGGTAAGCTTGCGCGGGCCCGGTGGCGTCCATCGGCATGACGGTCCATCGCACATCCGTGCAGGGATGGCCTCTTCACCTTCCCATTGCCTGGTTATTGAGGTAAGCCGGACATCCCGAAAACGGGTCATGGCCGGAGAGGGGGGCGCGTCGCGATCTGCCCCCGGGCGGGTCTATCGTTCTCCCATCCGCATTCATGGAGGAAGGAGGTGTTGCGATGAGCGATGCGGTGCGAAGTATACGTGAACTGTTGCGGGACAAGGCCGTGTTCGGTTGGACCATGTACGATTGGGCCAACTCGGCCTTTGCCACTACCATCATGGCTGCCGTGTTACCGGTTTACTACCACAAAGTCGCGGCCTCCACCCTGTCCGAAGCCGATGCCGTGGCGTACTGGGCCTACACCGCGGGCATTGCCCTCATTATCGTGGCCTTGCTTTCCCCGATTATGGGTGCCATTGCCGATTTGCGCCCGCGCAAGAAGAAGTTCCTCACCTTCTTCGCCCTGTTGGGTATCGCGGGCACCGCCCTGCTCTACTTCGTTTCCACCGGGGACTGGCTCAAGGCTTCGCTCTTCTACATCATTGGCAATGTGGGCTTTGCCATGGCCAACGTGTTCTACGATGCTTTGCTCCCCCACATCTCCCGCAATCCCGGCGAAATGGACATGATTTCCTCCCTGGGATACGCCATGGGATACCTGGGGGGCGGCCTGCTCCTGGCCGTTAACCTGGCCATGATTATGATGGCCCCGGAGGGCCAGACAGGCCTCATGACCCGGCTGGCCTTCCTGTCCGTGGCCCTCTGGTGGCTCGTGTTCACCATACCGTTGTGGAAGTGGGTGCCCGAGCCTCAAACCGGCGTCAAAACCTATACCGGGAATCCGGTGGTGCAGGGCTTCAAACAATTGTGGGAGACCTTCACTCACCTGCGTCAGTTTCGGGAAGCCCTCAAGTTCCTCTTGGCCTTCTGGCTGTACACCGACGGTATCGGCACGATTATCAAAATGGCCACCATATATGGCTCGTCCATCGGCATCGGCGAGACGCATCTCATCGGCACGTTGTTGATGGTGCAGTTCGTGGGGATTCCCTTTTCCGTGCTCTTCGGACGATTGGCCAACCGTATCGGCGTGAAGCGGGGAATCTATTTGGCCCTGATAGGCTACCTCTTCATTTC
Organism: Anaerolineales bacterium; assembly: GCA_015491595.1. Taxonomy (GTDB): domain Bacteria; phylum Chloroflexota; class Anaerolineae; order Anaerolineales; family DRMV01; genus S139-71. The sequence continues at coordinate 1,419 of WFVP01000245.1, read as the reverse complement.
GCTCTTGGGCTACTACATGTCCAAACCCTGGCACTTCTGGGCGCTGGGTTTCGCGGTGGCCATAGTGCAGGGCGGAAGCCAGGCGTTGAGCCGTTCCCTTTTCGGCCGCCTGATTCCCAAGAGCCTCACGGCCGAGTTTTTCGGGTTCTTCAGCGTGAGCGCCAAGTTCGCGGGCATTGCCGGCCCCTTCCTCTTTGGGTACGCAACGCAGGTCTTCCAAAACAGCCGTATGGGCATTCTGGCCGTGATTTTCTTCTTCGTGGGTGGCATTTTGTTGCTCATCCCCGTCAATGTGGATAAGGGCATGGCCGCGGCGCAGGAGTACGATGCCTATCTGCGGGAGCATCGGACCTCGGCCGCATGAGGGGGCAAGGCTTGTGTGCAGACCTTCATGAGCCAGGAGCATGACCCGTGGAGATGTTCTTTCTTCCCCCACGGGGATGGCAACCCCGGCTGGAGGGACACACGCCCTGGGTGATTGTACGGGGTGCCGGGGATTTGGGAAGCGGCGTGGTGGTCCGGTTGGTGCGCGCGGGGATGCCCGTGCTGGTGTTGGAAATCCCCCAACCTCTGGCCGTGCGCCGCGCGGTGGCCTTCGCGGAAGCCGTGCGACGGGGCGAGCATCAGGTTGAGGAGATTCGCGCCTTGCGCATCGAACATGTGGGCCAGGTCGAAGAGGTATGGCGCGCGGGCGCGGTGCCCGTGTTGGTGGACCCGGAAGGTGAGGCCATCGCGACCCTGCGTCCCGCGGTGGTGGTGGACGCCCGGATGCTCAAGCGTCCTCCCGAGACCACCCCGGACCTGGCCCCCCTGACCCTGGGCCTGGGTCCCGGGTTTGTGGCTGGCGTGCACGTACACGGCGTGGTGGAGACCCAACGGGGCCACACCCTGGGACGGGTGTACTGGCAGGGCAGCGCGCTGCCCGACACCGGCGTGCCCGAGCAGGTGCTGCACTATCGGGAGGAACGGGTGTTGCGTGCACCCGCGGACGGCCTTCTGGAGACCCTGGTGGACATCGGCCAGGTGGTGGAAGCCGGGACCCTGCTGGCCCGGGTGGGAGAGGCCGAGGTGCGGGCGCCTTTCCGGGGCGCGGTGCGGGGTATCCTGCCCTCGGGTATGCCCGTGACCCGGGGGCTCAAAATCGGTGACCTGGACCCCCGGGCCGACCCCCGGTACTGTTTCCTGGTGTCCGACAAAGCGCTGGCCATCGGCGGCGGGGTGCTGGAAGCCATCCTGCGATTCCCCGTGATGCGCTCGTTGTTCTTTGGCAGTCCCCTAACATAAGGAAGTCTGCATGGTGCATTTTCAACGTCACCCCGCCAACCCCATCCTCACCCCTCGCCCCCAGGTGGACTGGGAGGCCGGCGCGGTGTTCAACTGCGGCGCGACCCTGGACGACCAGGGCCGGGTACGGTTGCT
>WFVP01000244.1 GCA_015491595.1 Anaerolineales bacterium | reverse complement strand
GGGATGCTTGGGGGCGGGCAATTGGCGGGCCCAATCGGCCAACACGAAATTTTTGCTACGTTGTAGGGCCACCATCAACCAGGCCAGGGTTCGGGCCAGACGGGTGTCCAAATCGGGCCATGTGCTCAGCACCCATGGTAGAATTCGAAAATAGCGCTTGTTTTCCATGTTTGGCCCTCCGGGGAAAGGCTTTGCTCTTCCCACATTTTCCCGGAGGGCCTACCTTTTGGCTTCCCTTGAAACTTATGGGTATGCGACAGGAACGCGGAAATCTTGACACAATCGAAATTGTGGTATACTTTATAAACATCCCGAACTTTTTGAAAGGAGGAGGGTGGTTATGGCTACACTACATCTGGAAGTCGGTGTCGCCCGTAGTGTAGAGCAAACCCTAAAAAACACTCGAACGAACCTTGAAACTTTGATTAGCCAGGCTGACAAGGCCGTGAATCAGCTGCGTAGCGGAGCCTGGCAGGGTAAGTCGGCGCAGGATTTTTATGCTCGTTTCGATGAATGGAAGGCTCAAACGCAGCGCCTCTTGCAAGAGCTGGAAGTTTTGACCACGGCCTTTAGCAAGGAAATCAGCGAGTGGGAGGCTGCCGCGCAGAGCCTGTCCTGATGGGGTACGCGACCGCGACCGGACGTCCATAGGTGAATATTCGCGTACCACTGGAACAAACCTTTCCGGCGCTCACAAAAGCGCCGGAAAGGTTTATTTTCTCATCCCCGCCCGGGCAGGGGAAGCCTTCGCCAACGGCGGGAGGACAGACAGTCAGGGCATTAGCACGAAAAAACGGGGCAAAACCTTACCCGCCAGTTCATCTCCTGCACTTCGGGAGGAATCTCTCGCTCTTGTGGCTGGCAGGTCGTTCCCTCCACAACGGATGGGTTTGCCCCGGTTGGACCTGCCCCAGACGGGCTTGATGGCGAAGAGGCCTTGGGAACGTTGACGGCTATACCTGTGCCTTTGGAAAAATACGTCGTCACAGCAAGGGCCCATAATCCCAGTAACACCCAAGGCAACCAAGTAGGGGGTCCCTCTGGATGGCGCGCGAATTCGGACATAGGAACCCTCCGGTAATGGCTACTTTCCCAAAACGATTAAAAGCACGGTGCCGTCGTGGCAGCCGAGCCAAAGCCCCTGGGGTGTGGGCCATGCGCTTAGGGGTGTGGACGGCAGAATATGTTCCCAAACGGTTCGATTCGCCTTCCAGAACCGTACATAGTTATCCCATCCTACGGAAAAGAAACCTTCCCCGATACAACCCACGGCCGCGACTCGCTCCTGGTGCGCCTGACAGCGGCTCAACACGCGCCCTTCCTTCAGGTTCACCAGCCACACATGACCGGATTCGCTGCCCAACACCGCGGTGGTCTGCACTCCGACGTCAAGGGACGTCCAGGCCGTTGGATAGCGCCATTTGCGCACCGGTCGAGCCCCTGCAGGGGAAACTCTCCATACGGTCAGCCGACCCTGGATTTCAGCCAGTAACAGGTGTTCAGCATCCACCCACGCCAGTGCCGCGGGTTCAGCTTTCCCGGCTTGAAAATGGAGCACGGGTTCTGGCCGAAAACCCTGCCAAAGGTAAATGTGCCCTCGGGTATCGACCCCGGCCAGGAGGGGCACGCCCTGGGAAGCGGGCTGTAAGGCCAGGGCTCGTATACCGTGGGGCGTGGGCGTGTAGTCATGCACGGGTCTGTCCCGGGGATACGTCCAGACCAACACCCGGCCGTCATCGTCGGCACTGGCAAAGCGCGGACCTTCGGGACTCGACAACGGAATGAGAGCGGTTACATGTCCACCATGGCCATATAGGATAGAGGTTCGGTTGCTGCGTGTATTCCATACCAGAATGCGCTGTCGAAGCCCCAGAAACACCCAATCGCCTCGGGTGGCCAGTGCCTGTATAGGGCCGGAGACTTTGAATGTGCGCGCCACCCGTGCTTGGATAGGCCGGGACTCGGGCGGGGGTGGTGTTGGTGGCAGTGTTTCCCGTATGGGTGTGGGCACGGCCTCCTCGGGGGAGGATACCTCAGCAGGGGGTGGAGGAGGTGGTGGTACCGGTGATTTAACTTTCGGTGCCTCTCCGGGCGCTTCTTCATGCAAATCCGTCAAGGCGCTGTCTTCGGATTCCGTCACGGTCATCTCGGTGGGGAGATCCGGGACCGACACGTGACGCGACCGCGGGAATGAACCGCTTTCCAGATAGGCCAATAACTCTTCCGCGTCCCAGGGCCGGTCTTGCGGGTTGGGAGCCAACATGCGGGCCAGGAGCTCATCCAGCCAGGTCGGGACCCCGGGACGAAGCTGCCGCAGCCGGGTACCGGGACGAAGGGTTTTGGGGTGACGACGGGTCAGGGCTTCGAATAATACCAGGCCCAAACTGTAGATATCCGACGCCGGGGTCAGAGGTGCAGGACTGTTTTCCTGTTCCGGACTCATGTACATAGGCGTACCCGGATGAGGCTTGTGAGCATGGGAGCCCATCCGGGTGTGATGGTCAGGCATCTGGACGATGCCCAGGTCTGCAATTTTGGCCCGGCCCCGGGCGTCAAAGAGAATGTTAGAGGGTTTGATATCCCGGTGGACCAGGCCTTCCGCGTGCAACGCGGCCAGTCCCTGTGCGGC
>WFVP01000243.1 GCA_015491595.1 Anaerolineales bacterium | reverse complement strand
TAGAAAGCCCGGAGGACCACCTGCCCTCCTTGGGCCCGGCGGATGCTGAATTCCGCCAGGGATTGCAACACCCGCCGCAAGCGTCCCCGCTCCTGAGTAATGGTCAGGTCCGGCGGGTGCACCTCCAGGGCCAGGGTAACCTGATAGCGCTCCACCAGAGGTTCCAGAATGTCCGCCACTTCCTGGAAAATCCCCTGGACGGGAACGGGCACCAAGGTGGAAGGAGGGGGTTGCTGCTCCAGACGTCGATGGTCCAGATAGGTCTCCAGGACCTCCAGCATATCCTGGGTGAGTCGATGCAACGCCGTCCAGGAAGGAAGCGCATCGTGTTCCTCCGCTCCGGCGTTCGCCAGAGGCTCCAGGTGTTCCAACAGGGCGGTGAGGGGCGTGCGGACGGCGTGGCTCAAGTCGTCCAGCAACTGCACCTGGCGCTGCCGCTGCGCCTCGACCCGCTCCTGCTCCCGGCGGTACAGGCGTTGCAGGCGCAACTGGTCCTCGTACAGGCGGGCGTTGTACAGGGCCAGGGCCAGCCACTGGGCCAGGGACCCCACCAATCGCGCGTCCACGTCCCGGAAGGCATGGGGGCGCTCATGGCCCAGAACCAGGATGCCCAGAGGACGTTGCCGGTAGAACATGGGCGCCACCAGCGCGCTGCCCACCTGCACGCCTGGCAGGTCCTGGGGATGCCAGCGGGCGTCCTCCCGCACGTCGGGGATGAGCAGGCTCTCCTGATGCCGCAAGGCCCAGCCCATGGCCCCTTCCTGCAACACCCGATGGAAGAAGGGCGGCACTGCCTGCCAGCCCGTCTCACGCATCCACATGGTGGCGTACAGCCGGCCCACCGCGTCCTGCTCCAGCAGAAGCAGGGAAACCGACGCCTCGGGATACCATTGACGCAGGAGCCGCAGGGTTTCCGAGAGGAGCTGGTTCAGCGAGGGCAGCGTCGCCCACAGGGCGCGGGCACTGTTCAGCAAGCGCTCCAGGAAGCCTTGCTGGGCCTCCAGTTCCCGCCGCGCCTGTTCCAGGTGGGTGAAATCGTACACCACGCACCCCACCTCCTGGACCGCGCCCTGGGCGTCGTAGATGGGAAAGGCCGCGAGCCACCAATAACGGGCGTCTTCGCCGCCTCCGGGCTGGGGAAGCACCCGATGCCAGGAGCCCTCCCGTTCCACGTTCCACAGGACCTGGTCCCACAAAGCCGTCCGCCACCACCAGTCCAGGAAGGGCCGGTCCAGGGAGCGGCTCAATCCTTCCGGAGGCACCCCTTGCTCCTTCAGCACGTCCAACAGGGCCCGGTTCCAGAGCAGCGGGCGTCCCTGTCGGTCCAGAATGAGCACCGCCGTGGTGGTGCGATGGAAGACCTTCTCCAAGAGCACCTGGTGCTCCCGGTCCTGCGCGAACCTCAGGAGGAAGGCCACCAGCCGGCCCAGGTCCTTGCGCACGTTCACCCACCGGTCCCAGGCCTCGATTTGGTCCTGGGACAGGAGGAAGGCCATGTACCCCAGGGGCTGCGTCTCCCCCGGGGGAACCAGGGGCACGATGCCCACGGCCTGGGCCTCGTCCGCCATCTCGTCCGCGGGGAGGACCGCGGCCCGGGAAAGGGGAATGAGGGTCGCCTGGGGGACGTCCTCCCAGACGGCGCGCCAGGGCAGGGATTCGGGGACCCCCCAGACCAGCTGGGCCACCGAGGCGCCGGAACCGTCCTCCCCCGACGTCCGGGTGCACAGGTAAAGGGCGCATCCCAGGGGCGTGAACTCCGGCCAGGGCCGGCCCAGGTAGCGCACCATGCGGTAGGCCAGTTCCTTCCAGGTCGCCGTGTTCAGGGCCATCTCCAGAAGGCGACGACGCCGGCTCTCCATGGTGTGCTGCTGCAGGAGCATCTGCTGCACCCGGTGGGGCTCGGTGATGTCGTACATGACCAGGGCCCGGGCCTGCAGGTGCTTCCCGTCTCCCACGTCCACGCATCGGACCTCGAACCGTCGAAAGAGGGTCTCTTCCGCGTACACCTCCTGGACCTGGGGCTCCTGGAGCAACCGATGCAGACGGCGTTCCAGGAAGTCGGGGAGATTGGGACGTCCGTCGGGACCTCGGCCGAACCATTCCTCAATCTGACGGTTCCACCACAACAGCCGGGCCTGGGGCCAGGCGAAGAGCATCACCCCCGCCCCAGCATAGTGGAGCAGGGTCTCCATTTGCAAGGCGGGCAGAGTCTCCATGCCCAGCCGGTACAGCCCCCAGGACCACAGGAGGACCAACCCCCACAGCCCCACCCAGGCGGGGTTCAGGGGCCATTGGAGAACGAAGAAGTTGACCATCCAGAGGAGATAAGGCCACAGCAAGGCGATGACGAACACCCCGATGTGGGTCCAGCGCCGTTGGGGCAGACCCTGCCACCGGGCCCATATCGCCAGCAAGAGAAAGGACAGCAACGTGGCCCAAATCAACGCGGCCCGCAGAACCCCTCCCGGGGGCCAGGCGTCGGCGGGGAAGACCCACCAGGTGCGTCCGCCCCAGGTCACGGATTGCAAGGTCAGGGGCTGGGTGAACAGGGGCGCATGGGCGACCCAGAGCAGTCCCAGATACGGCAGGCCCCACAGCAGGCGCGCTCGCGGAGCACGTCCTACCAACGCCAGCAGGAAATACGCGCTCAGGACCGCGGCCGTGTTCAGGGACAGCAGGGCCAGGCGAAACGCAACGACCTTGCCCGTGCCCGGCCCCAGGAGCGCGTACAGGGTATACGTCAAGGCGGAAAAGGTCAGGCAACCCGCGGCCCCCAAGCCCCACAAGGCCACATCCCGGACCTCATGCCGACGACGGTAGAAGGTCACCGTCCAGCCCACCAGGGACGCGTCACTGAGGAAAAGGGAGGCCAGCAACAAAAAAACCATGGCTTTCCTTTCCGGGTGTAGGCTTCATTATACCGGAGAAGCCCCCAACCCCCGTTTCCCTGGCCCCGAACCGGGTCCTGGCCCGGGCAATGACACAATTCCTAACCTTCGTTAATGTTCCCTTTACGTCTTCCTGGCACAATTCCACCAGAAGCCCTGTCGAACCGACGGAGATTGGACGTTTGGAGGGAGGAAAATGAACCTGGAGAAACTGACGCAAAAATCTCGGGAAGCGCTGCTTCGCGCCCAGCAACTGGCTCGCGAATACAACCACCAGGCCATCGAGCCGGAGCACCTGCTCCTGGCCCTGCTGGAACAGAAGGACGGCCTGGTGCCGGCCATCGTCACGCAAATCGCGGGCAGCCCCGAAGCCCTGCGGGAGGAAATCCGGGAGCGCCTGGAGCGCAAGCCCAAGGTCTACGGCGCGAACGTGGACGTGGGCCTTTCCCGGCCCGCGGCCGAGGTCCTGGACGCGGCCGAGCGCTACATGAAGAACATGCGGGACGAGTACCTCTCCGTGGAGCACATCTTCCTGGGCCTGCTGGATTCGCCCCTGGCCCGGCTCCTGGAGGAGTACGGCATCACCAAGGACGCGGTGCTCAAGGCCCTGCAGAAAATCCGCGGCACCCGCCGGGTGACCAGCGAGACGCCCGAGGAGACCTACAGCGCGCTGGAGAAATACGGCCGCGACCTGACCGCGCTGGCCCGCCAGGGCAAACTGGACCCGGTCATCGGCCGGGATAAGGAAATCCGCCGGGTGATTCAGATTCTCTCCCGCCGCACCAAGAACAACCCCATCCTGGTGGGCGACCCCGGCGTGGGCAAGACGGCCATCGTGGAGGGCCTGGCCCAGCGCATCGTCAAGGGCGACGTGCCCGACAGCCTCAAGAACAAGCGGCTCATCCAGCTGGACATGGCCGCACTCCTGGCCGGCGCGAAGTACCGGGGCGAGTTCGAAGAGCGCCTCAAGGCCGTGCTGGAGGAGGTCAAGGAGGCCGGGGACGTCATCCTCTTCGTGGACGAGGCCCACACCGTGGTGGGCGCGGGCAAGGCCGAGGGCGCGATGGACGCGGGCAACATCCTCAAGCCCATGCTGGCCCGTGGGGAACTCCACATGATTGGCGCCACCACCCTGGACGAGTACCGCAAGTACATCGAAAAGGACCTCGCGCTGGAGCGCCGCTTCCAGCCCGTCTACGTGGGCGAACCCAGCGTGGAGGAGACCATCAGCATCCTGCGGGGCCTGAAGGAGCGGTACGAACTCCACCACGGCGTGCGGATTACCGACAGCGCCATCATCGCCGCGGCGACCCTGGCCGACCGCTACATCACCGACCGCAAACTGCCCGACAAGGCCATTGACCTCATCGACGAGGCCGCGGCCCGCCTGCGCACGGAACTGGAATCCAAGCCCAAGGCCCTGGACGAAATCGAGCGCCAGATCATGCAACTGGAAATCGAGCGTGAGGCCTTGAAGAAGGAAACCGACCCGGCTTCCCGCGAGCGCCTGGAGAAGATTGAGGAAGAAATCGCCAACCTGCGGGAAAAGGCCCGGGAACTGGAGGCCCGCTGGCGTCTGGAGAAGGAGGTCATTGAGGAACTGCGTAAGGTCAAGGAGGAAATGGAACAGGTCCGCATCGAAATCGAGCAGGCCGAGCGGGAGGCCGACCTGGAAAAGGCCGCGTACCTGCGCTACGGCAAACTCCCTGAGCTGGAGAAGAAGCGCAAGGAACTGGAGGCCCGGCTGCAGGAAATCCAGAAGGACGGCGCGCTGCTGCGGGAAGAGGTCACCGAGGAGGAAGTGGCGGAAATCGTCTCCGAGTGGACGGGCATCCCGGTGAGCAAACTGCTGGAAGGCGAGCGGAAGCGCCTGGTCCACCTGGAGGACTACATCCACCGCCGCATCGTGGACCAGGAGCAGGCGGTCAAGGCCGTGGCCAACGCCATCCGCCGCGCCCGGGCCGGCATCCAGGACCCCAACCGGCCCATCGGGTCCTTCATCTTCCTGGGTCCCACGGGTGTGGGCAAGACCGAACTGGCCAAGGCCTTAGCCGAGGTGCTCTTCAACGACGAGCGTGCGCTGGTGCGCATTGACATGAGCGAGTACCAGG
>WFVP01000242.1 GCA_015491595.1 Anaerolineales bacterium | reverse complement strand
TTCCAAATACATACCCCCTTCGCAGGTCGCGAAGGGGGAAACGCGCACGCACCCTGAGGCGCGCACTGGAGCGGCGCGTTTCCAACCCCGTCCGCGCGGGCTTGGAAACCGACCGGGGCGGGCGACCGGGCTTCCCGCCGCGTACCGGGGGCCTGTTGAAGCCGCTTCACCGGCACGGACGGGTTACCGTTGCGGGACAGCGCCGGACTCTCACCGGCTTCGCCTTTAAGCCCTCCCATCCGGGGGGTCGGGCACCTCGGCCGACCTCACCCAATCTTCGTTTGGCAGGCCCCATTCTAACGGCAAACGGCCTTCCGTCAAGGTAAAAAGTTCTGCTGAGGTCTGGACAAGAGTTTGGACAGATGCTGCAAGCAGATATACTTCTCAGGCCTGAGCGGAACGTGGGTGTCCTTTCTGAGCAGGGGTCACCACCCTTGCTGTCCCAATTTATGTCCGAACTTCAGAAAAAAGCTCTGAGGCTTGGACATAAATTGGGACGGAAGGAGGGAGCCCACACGGCCCCGTGTTAGAATCGGGATGCAAGCCCGGCCTGGAGGTCTTCCGTGCATTCCTGGCCTCGCGCCCGTTGGCGCCTGATTTGGGAACCCGAACCGCAACCCGGCCCCTGGAACATGGCCGTGGACGAGGCCCTGTTGGCTTCCGTGGCGGAAGGCGCCTCCCCCCCGGTATTGCGGTTCTATGCCTGGGCCCCGCCCTGTCTGTCCTTGGGCGTGAACCAGCCCTATGCCGACGTGGACGAAGCCCGCTTACGCGCCCGGGGATGGGACGTGGTTCGCCGGCCCACAGGGGGAAGGGCCATCCTGCACACGGACGAGCTCACCTACGCCGTGCTGGCCCCCGCCCACGAGCCCCGGGTTCAGGGGGACGTGCTCACTGCCTACCGCAGCCTGGCCCAGGGGTTGCTCGCCGGATTGCGCCATCTGGGCCTACCCGTGGCCCTGGAAGAACATCGGCAGGCCTGGGAACAGCAGCGTCACCACCCGGTGTGCTTTCACGTGCCCGCCATTTACGAAATCACCGTGAAGGGCAAGAAAATCCTGGGAAGCGCGCAGTCCCGCAAACTGCACGGAGTGCTCCAACACGGCACGCTGCCCCTTTACGGCGACATCACCCGGATTTTGGACGCGCTGGCCTTTGCCGACGAATCCGCGCGCGCCCAGGCCCGGGAGCGCTTGCGAGCCCGTGCCACCACCGTTTCCGAAGTTCTGGGGCGTCCGGTCTCTTGGGAGGAAGCCGCCCGCGCCCTGCTCCGGGGTTTCGAGGAAGCCCTCAATCTGGTCTTTGACGAACAACCCCTGACCCCCGAGGAACGCGCGCGAGCCCAAAGGTTGGTGGAAGCCAAGTACGGCCATCCGGACTGGACGCGACGCAAATGACCGGTTTCTGACATCGGCCGCGGCAAGCCTGGACAATGTAGCGTTGTCCCAGCGCATGCTCTGACCTCAGTGGATGATTAGGAAACGCCAGGGCGGGAAAGGTATGGGTTTTCCCGCCCTGGCGTGGGGCGTCCGTGCACTGCGTTTTCTGGAGACATCACAAGGCGCGTTGCACCTGGGCGAAGGCCCGATCCAGCTTCTCCAGACCTTCTTGAATCTCCGCCTCCGATACGGTCAGGGGCGGAGCAATACGGAGCACATTCCCGAAGAGCCCGCCTTTGCCAATGAGCAACCCGGCGTCCTTGGCCGCGTCCAGCACCGCGTTGGTGGCCTTGACGGCGGGCTCCTTGGTCTCGCGGTCTGTCACCAATTCCACGCCCAGCATCAACCCTTTGCCCCGCACTTCTCCGATGAGGGGGTACTTCTCCCACAACCGATCTAGGCCCTCCCGTAACAAACGTCCTTTAACTGCCACCTTTTCTGGAGGCGCCTCTTCCTCCAGGACCTCCAAGGTGGCCAGGGCCGCGGCGGTGGACACCGGATTGCCGCCGAAGGTGCTGATGGTCAGGGCCTTCCAGGAGGCTGCGATGTCCGGACGGGTCATGGTGTTGCCCAGGGGCAGGCCGTTGGCAATGGCCTTGGCCATGGTCATGATGTCGGGTTCGATGCCCCAGTGCTGGATACCGAACCAATAGGTTCCTGTGCGACCGAAGCCCGTCTGGACCTCGTCAATGATGATGAGGCCGCCGTAACGCTTCACGATGTCGGCCACGGCCTGGAAGTAGTCGTCCGGCGGGGTGACGAAGCCACCCACGCCCTGGATGGGCTCGGCGAAGAACGCGGCGAGGCGCCCTCGGCGGGTGGTGGTGCGGATGAGGTTCTCGACGTCCTCCGCGCAGGCCAGGCCGCATGCGGGATAGGTGCTCTTGAAAGGACACCGGTAGCAGTAAGGCGCGGCCGCGTGGTGAATGCCCGGAACCTCACTCCCCAGCGGACGCCAGGCCGCGTTGCCGGTCAGGTTCGTGGTCAACGTGGTACGGCCGCTATACGCATTACGCAACACGATGATGTCTTGTTCGCCGGTGTGCATCTTCGCCAGCATGATGGCCGTCTCGTTGGCTTCGCTTCCGGAATTGGTGAAGTACGACGTAGTCAATCCGCCAGGGGCCTTCTCGGCCAGAGCCTGGGCCAGGCGCACCATGTTCTCGTGAATGTAAAGGGTCGAAGTGTGCAGAATACGGTCCACTTGTTCGTGAATGCGAGCCAAAATTTTGGGATGCCCATGACCGGCCGCGGTCACCAGAATGCCTCCAAAGAAATCGAGGTATTTCCGGCCCTCGGCATCCCACACATAGGAACCCTCCCCGCGCACCAGGGTCAGGGGTTGGGTGTAATAGAGGGTGTACGCGGGCCAGAGATACTGGCGAAAGGCTTCCAATAAACCTTCCTCGGACATGGCGCACCTCCCGAAAGATAAACAGAAGGTACTTCCATTCTATCAAAAAGGTGGAACGAGGTAGGAGGACGGGTCCCTGATGGGGTGCCAAAAGCGTTCCGCATTTTTTCGAACACTCCGCGTTTCTGGGTGCATGCAGATGTTGCCGAAATCAGCTGGTCCTTTATGGACCGAAAGTTGGGACCACCTCTGCAGGCGGGCCTTTTCCTTTTGGAACGCAC
>WFVP01000241.1 GCA_015491595.1 Anaerolineales bacterium | reverse complement strand
GGCGGGTGGGCGGGTCCACGCCGCTGGTGGGTTCGTCCAGGAAAATCAATCGGGGGCGATGGAGCACCGCGGTGGCCAGAGCCAGGCGCTGTCGCCACCCCACCGGCAGCACGCCGGCCTGTAGATGCCGGATGGGCCACAAATCCAGGGCCTTGGCCACCTCCACCACCCGTTCCTGGTCCCGCACGCCATAAACCCCCGCGTAGAAGGTCATGTTCTCCCACACGGTGAGCTCGTCGTACAGCGCGAACTTCTGGGACATGTACCCGAGCCGGGGGCGGATGGCCTCGGCCTGGGTACGCACATTGTACCCCAGCACCCAGGCATCGCCTTCGCTGGGGAGCAGCAACCCCAATAACATGCGAATGGTGGTCGTCTTGCCCGAGCCGTTGGGCCCCAGGCAACCCACAATTTCCCCGGGGTAGACCTCGAAGGACACCCGGTCCACGGCCACGAAATCGCCAAAGCGGCGGGTGAGGTTCTGGGTACGAATCATAGGTTCGGGGCTCATGTGTCCCCTCCGGGCACCTGTTCCATTTGCAGCTGGGCCAGGAAGACGTCCTCCAGCTGAGGACGAATCAGGCGGGCGGACTCCAGTTGCAGGCCGCACCGGCGGGCAAAGCGCTTCATACCCCGCAACACGCGACGGGCCTCGTCCGGCTCGACCCAGAGGTGGATGCGGTCGCCAAAGCGCTGGACACCCCGACTCCAAGGGGCTTCCAAGAGGCACTCCCGCCACCGGCGTAGGGGTTGTCCTCGAATGTCCAGCACGGCGTATGGAAACGCGGCCCGCAGGTCTTCCGGCGCACCTTCTAAGAGGATGCGTCCCTGTTGCATGAAGCCCACCCGATGCGCCCGCACGGCCTCGTCCATGTAGGGGGTGGTCACCAGCGCGGTGATGCCCTCCTCGTTCACCAGACGCAACAGGAGCTGCCAGAACTCCTGCCGGGTGATGGGGTCCACGCCGTTGGTGGGCTCGTCCAGCAAAAGCACCTGAGGACGGTGCACCAGCGCGGTGGCCAGACCCAGTTTCTGCTTCATGCCCCCGGAGAGATGCCCGGCCCGTCGATGCACGAAAGGCGCCAGGCCCACGAATTCCAACACGTCCATGCTCCGGGGATGCCAGTCGGTGCGGGAAAGGCCCCGCACCTCGGCGAAGAACCGCAAGTTTTCGAGAACGGTGAGCTCCTCGTAAAGGGAGAAACGCTGGGAGAGATAGCCCAGGTGGCGACGGGCCTGGTCCGGGTTCCGGGCCATGTCATAGCCCATGATGCGCACCGTGCCGGCATCGGGCTCCAGCGCACCGCACAAAAGGCGCATCAGTGTGGTCTTGCCTGCGCCATCCGGGCCCACCAGGGCATAGATTTCCCCCGCCTGCAGGCGCAGGGTCACGCCCCGCACGGCCTGAATCGAACCAAAAGATTTGTGGACCTCCTGGACCTCGACCACGTCCCTCATGACGACGACCATTGGGCTTTCAGGGTGCGCAGGTCTTCCAGGACCTGCCGTCCATGGCCCCGGGGCCGGACTTTCGGATAAATCTTCGCGATGCGCCCTTCCGGGTCGATGATGTAGGTCTTGCGCAACGCGCCCAGGACCTCCCGGCCGAACATCTTCTTGGGCGCCCAGGCCTCGTAGAGTTCCAAGGCCCGATGCTCCGGGTCCGCCAGGAGCAAAAAGGGCAGATCATGCTTCTCCCGGAAGCGACGATGGCGCTCCGGCGGGTCCGGACTGATGCCGATAACCACCGCGCCCTCCTGCTGGAGCGCGTCGTAGTGGTCCCGAAAATCCTGGGCTTCGATGGTGCAACCCGGCGTCATGTCGCGAGGATAGAAGTACAGCACGACCCAACGGCCGCGGTAATCGGAAAGACGATGCTCCCGACCCTGGTCGTCCGGCAGGACGAAATCGGGAGCCGGTTGACCTACTTCCAGCGCCATGGTAGCACTCCTTGAAACGAGGGTTTGCACGCCCGCGGACTTTCATTGTACCCCAATCACCCCCTGGGTCGGCCTTCCCAGCGTGCCAGACCGTTGCCTGGCGGCTACCCATACCCCCAACCCAAAAGATGGCGGTTGCCGATGCGAACATGGCGCAGGCCGGCGTCGCGCGCGGCTTGCAGGGCCTCCTCCGCGTGGCGCACCGACGTGGTGGGCAAGTCGGGCATAAAGAAGTGGGGCGCGAAGGCCAAAAGGACGTACGGTATGCGCCGGTCGTGTTGGGCGATGAAACGGGCAATCCGATACACCTCCTCCGCGTCCACGTAGCCGGGCACCAGCAACGTGCTGGCCACCACCAGGGGCGGGTCGGGACGCTCGCGAAAGCGCCGGGCCGCGCGGGAGAAGTTGTCCAGAGTATAGCGATTGCTCGCTCCCGTCAGGGCCAGATGCAGGTGCTCGTCGTACGCCTTGAGGTCGAACTTCACCGTGCCCCCTGTACGCAGGGAGAGGTCCACTGCCCGGCCCATCAGGCGGGGATGCGCCGTGCCCGCCGTCTCCCAGCACACCACCACGCCTCGTTCGGCCAACAAGCGCCCGGTGGCCAGAGCATGGGGCATTTGCACTGCGGGATCACCACCAAAGAAGCATACGCAAAAGGTGCGAATATTGGCCACCTGAGCCAGGGCCTGGGCGGAGAGACTGCGGGCCTGCAGGCTGAATGGAATGCGTCCCTTGTGACGCTGTACCTGTCGGCGTTCCTCCAAACGGGGCAGTCCTTCCCGAAAGTGCCAGTTTTGACAGAAAAGACAGTTGAGGGCGCAACTGCGATAAAACACGGCCAGGTTATGTTGACCTCGGCGTCCCCGGCCCGCGCATACAGGCATGGCCACACAGTTGGTGGGTAGGGGGTCCCGATACCAATCCAGCAGACCCCGTTGGAGCGTCCCCGCCAGGTGCACCAAACGGCCCCCTTGCACCATCCGCAGACCACAGTATCCCACCTGACCCTCACCCAACACGCAATCCTGTACGCACAGGCCGCAGCGTCGTCCGCCTACAGCACGGGGAGCCTCCACGGGCTGATGGAAGAACCTGCGTACCCGCGCATGGGCCTTCCGCAGGTAGGGTAAGGCCTGCCGGGGGCGACGGCGGATGCAGGGTCCGCACACACCCAAATGCGCGGCCACAGGTGGGGAGGATTGACCACATAAAGCACAGGAAGCAGGCTCAACAGCCCCCGACGTGCCCCCTTTCGGCTCCATGCTTCACCTCCATGGCCTCACGCGGGACCACCTTCGGACTCTATCAGGAGCCTCTTTTCATTTTACGAGTGGCCCGGTGGGATACAAGGCAAGCCAAACCTCGATCACGCGTTTTTCATGTTCTCATACCAATTCTCCCGTGAGATAGGACAATGGCACTGTAGCCCTCATCGGGTACGGGACCCGAATTCGCCGTCGGCCGACCGCCGACGGCGAATTCGGGTCCTGGGCCCGGTCAGGCCTGCGTGTATGATGCAGCACGCACCTTTTCACCCGATTCGGGCGATGGGCGCACGTTTTTCCGATGAACCACGCATCTCTTATCCGCCAGAACAGACCAGCGGGGTCCGGAGCGTTGATGATGAGTTTGAAAAACGCCTGGAATGAACCTCGATAGCGCTGTCCACAAAAAACGGGGCAGAAGAAAACGCCGTGCTTTCACGCTGTTTTCACGGTGGGTCGGTATGCTCGGAGTCACCTTGAAGTGGAAAGGAGGTGTCCCCATGGGTTCCCACCGGGTGTTCCTCATGTGGATTGGGTTATCTCTCATGGCGCTGATGTGCGTCCAATTTCCTACCCCGGCACCGAAACCCTCGGACGATGTCGTGGCCACGTCGGTCGCTGCCACCCTGACGGCCATGGTCCCGGGGACCGGGCCTGGAAGTCCTCCCGCGCCCACCACTCCGGCTCCTCCTTCCCCCATACCACCTACCACCGCGGCTCCTGAGGTCCGCCTTCATCTGGTGTACACCGACGGTGGGCTCATCATGGCTCAGGATGCGGGAGGCGGGATGCGACGCCTGGGCACGGCCGACCAGGTAAAGAAGGTCTTGCTTACGTCGGACGGCACGCGGGTGATTTTTGTGCGAGGCACGGATGATGAATATCGGAGGGAACTCTGGGTGATTAACAGCGACGGCACTGGGGAGCGTCGTCTGTTGAGCGCGGAGGAAATCCATGCGCTTCATCACTCCCGAGCCGGGTGTGCAATTTGCCCTCAGTCAGGTCGTTGTGGTGCCCGGTACCCATAGCCTTCTGTTCAACACATGGGTCCTCCATGAGGGACCGGGGCTGATTCTTTCCCAGGACCTCTTCTATTTGGACGTGGATACCGGTGCGCTGACCCGTTTGCTGGACCGGGGCGAAGCCGGCTATGAGTTCTCCCTCTCTCCGGATGGACGCTGGCTGGCTTTGGGGTACCCGGACGCGATAGACGTGGCCCGTCTGGAGGGTGCCGCGTTACGGGATTTGCGGCGTCGTGTGTTCACATTCCCTGTGGTACTCACGTACAGCGAATACTCCTTTATCCCGGAAATCATCTGGCAAACGGGTGCGGAGGCTTTCGGAGTGGTGCTCCCCCCGCCCGATGAAATGGCTCCTTCACCGGAGCCTCTGCGCATCTGGCGGGTACCGATGGTAGGTGCGCCGACCTTATTGGGCGAGTTTCCCGGGGGAAGGTTTGGCCAGCTCTCTCCCGACCTGGCCTGGGTCGTGGTGTACCGAACCGAACCCCCCATTTTAGCCCGCAGCAACGGTTCCGACCCTCGGGTAATTGAGGCAAGGGGAATAGGGTACTGGTCTCCCAACAGCCGCTTCTTTGCTACTTTCACCGAAACAGAGCCCAGGGCCCTTCTCATCCATCGAGTGGATGGGCCGTCGGTGCGTATTCCCCTGGGAGGCAACGAGGGAAAGGGCTTCCGTTGGATTTCAGAGGACACTTTCTACTTGTGGGTTGGACGACGGGGGAGCTGGCGACTGGTGCGGGGCCGCGTGGACGGCACCCTGGAAGATACCCTGGCCACCTCGTCCGATCACTTCTCTCCATCTTATGACGTGCTGCCTTAAAGGCCTGAAGGTAAGGAAGAGAGAGTGTTATGGAAAGGCGACGCCTGCGACGTAATCCTTGGATCATCACGTTCCTCAACCTACCGATTGCCTTGTGGGCGCCCTTTGTGGGATTGTTTACGTTTGAGACGTGGTCACTGATGGCCGGATTGCTCCTCGGGGCGTGTCCGCTGGTCTTCAACGGCCGTGCCTGAGTGTATCTACACACGAGGGCAGGCTACCAACGCCCTGCAGCGGCTTCGGTTGACGTTATGGCTGGACTTGCTGACCATTGCGCTGACGTTTTCGTAAGCCCCCGGCTTTGATGATATTGTATCACGCATGGAGGTGTTTATGGTATGATTGGCTATCTTGCTCTTCCCTTTCCCTCTTATTTAGGAGGACCCCATGCTGCATCGCATGCTTTTCTCCTTACTTCTGCTGTTTGCGCTTTCCGCCTGTCGCTCGACAGAGGAAAGCGAGGCCGAAGCCGCGAGCCGGACTCCGTCCTCCCTGGAACAAACGGCCTCCGCTCCGATACAAGCGGAAATCGAGACGGTGAGCCCCGACGAGATTCCTGCCTTCGGACGCCTGACCTTCGACCCCGAAGTGGCCGAACCGGGCGCCGAAGTGCAGGTGCGGTTCGAGGCGTTGAAAAGCGGGACCCTGCACGTCGCCGTCCCCGGCGCGGAGGCCGTGGTGGAGGTGCCTCTCCGGGAAGGCGAGGCCCGCCTGGTGATTCCTGAACAAGCCACCGCGGGCATGGCCTTCGCCTATGTGGTGGACGAAAAAGGTTCCCTGGCCACGGGCTCCTTTCGTGTGGTCACGGAGCCGGGACTTTGGCTGGTCATGGAGCGTACTATGGCCGGGCCGGGTGAGGTGCTCCGGATGCGGGCCTATGCCTATGGCCTGCCCCAAGGGCTGTACGCGTTCATCGAATTCATCCCGCCCGCGCCGGACGAAACGAGGGCCGAGGAAGGCCCGACGGTTCCCGTCAACCCTTCCGCAGGCCCCGAGAGCACCCTCCATCTGGTGCCCGACGCCGAGGGTATGTTGGTACCAGGAACCTTCTTTGGCGTTCCCCTGGAAGAGTTCCTGGGCCGGGATTTGTACTTGCGAGGTGGGGACACGGGTCAGTATCGGCTGACGGCTGCGGACACCGCCGAATATCAACAGGCCCTGGCCGAAGCCGGAAACGACCTGGAAGCCCTTTCCGAATTGGACGAGCCGGATGTGGAGGAATTTACCTCCACGGCCATTGCGCTGGAAATATGTACCCGCTCTGGTCTACTGGAAGGCCATCTGGACGGTCCGGCCTGGGTGAGCGTGTTTCCCTTTGGCCCCCAAGGACGTCCCCGCTCCCTGCACACGGAAGATGGTCGTTTCCGGTTGGATGTCGCTCCCGGAACGGTCTTCGTGATGGTCCACCCCGACGACGGCACGCAACCTCAGTCCCAATTCGTTGGGGTCCCTTGCGGCGGCACGGCCACGTTGACGGCTTTTCGAGGGGCGCCCCTTCCCGCCAGCCCTGTGT
>WFVP01000240.1 GCA_015491595.1 Anaerolineales bacterium | reverse complement strand
GTATTATACCAACTCTCCCACAATGTGGGACAATGGTATCGTAGCCCGAATTGGGCGCGGGACCGCGGGAAAAAGATAAAGTGATGCAGCAACGGCGAAGCCGCCGCTGCATCACTTTATTCCTCTCAGGCGGGTTGCTTTTGGGCGCTTTCCAGCAAGGCCCGGGCAGTGGTCTGGCCCGCTGGCCCCGGGTCGCCTAACATGTGCGCCAGTTCCTGTACCCGTTCTCCCTCGGCCAAAGGACGCACGCGGGTAACGGTGCGTCCATCGGTCAAAACCTTTTCCACTTTGAAATGCTGATGGCCGAAGGCCGCAATTTGCGGGAGATGGGTGATGCAGAGGACCTGATGGTGTTCGGCCAGTTGGCGCAATTTGGCCCCCACCACCGCGCCGACCCGGCCACCGATGCCCTGGTCGATTTCGTCGAAGATGAGGGTGGGTACAGGGTCTTCCCGGGCCAAAACCTGGCGCAGGGCCAGCATAATCCGGGACATCTCACCGCCCGAGGCGATTTTGGCCAGGGGATGGAAACCTTCACCGGGATTGGGCGCGATGAGGAAGGTTACCTGGTCGATGCCGTAACGGTCGAAGGCCACTCGTCGGCCATCGGGCAGGGGAAGGCCCTGTGGGTCCTCCCGCTGCACCACGTCCACCCGAAAGCGGGCGTGTTCCATGCGCAGTTCCTTCAATTCCTTCTCCACCTCTCGGGCCAGTTGCCGGGCTGCCTCGCGGCGTTTTCGTGAGAGTTCCAGGGCCACCAGGGCCAATTCCTGGCTCAGGGATGCCAGTTCGGCCTCCCAGGCTTCCAGACGCTCGTCAGCGGTGGTGAGTTCTTCCAGTTCCCGGCGGGCCTGTTCGGCGTAAGCCAGCACGGCTTCGATTGAGTCCCCGTACTTGCGTTTCAGGTCTTCAATGAGGGCCAGGCGGGATTCCACTTCCTCCAGACGCTGTGGGTTGAATTCCAGCATTTCGGCATAGCGTCGCAGGTCTCGGGCCACCTCGCTCAACTGCTCCAGGGCCTCCTGGGTCCGCTGGGCCAACGGTTCCTGGGAAGGGTCCACCCGGCCCACTTCCTCCAAAAGGGACACCACCTGCCCCACCTGGTCCGTGGCCGCGGGCACTTCCAGGGAGCCTTCGTCCAGGAGTTGCAGGGCCTCCTGCACCCATCGGGCCAGACGTTCCGCGTGAACCAGGCGCGTGCGTTCCTGGCGCAGGGTCTCCTCTTCCCCGGGTTCCAGGCGGGCGGCCTCGATTTCCTGAATCTGGTACTGGAGCAGGTCCATCTGCCGGGCCGCGGTACGAAGTTGCTCCTTGAGTTGTTCAATGGCCGCCCGTCGTTCTCGCCATCGGCGGTGCACATCCTGGTAATGGGACAGCAGGGGTTCGGCGTGGGCATACCGGTCCAGAAGGGCGCGTTGATGGCGGGTCTGGAGCAGGGTGAGGTGCTCCGACTGGCCGTGAATGTCCACCAGGTGGGCGGCGACCTGCCGGACGAGTTGCAGGCTCACCAGGCGACCGTTGATGCGCGCGGGGTGTCGTCCCTGGCGTCGGATTTCCCGGGAAAGGACGAGTTCCTCAGGGGCTTCTTCATCCCACAAGTCGTGTTCTTCCAGCACCGGGCGCAGGACTTGCTGGACCTCCGGAGTCAAGTGGAAAGTGGTTTCGATGTAGGCATGGTGCGCGCCCTGCCGAACCATGACGGGGTCGGCCCGGCCCCCCAGGGCCAGGACCATGGCGTCCACCAGGATGGACTTCCCCGCGCCCGTTTCGCCGGTCAGGACGACCAGGCCGGGCGCGAAGTCCAGGGTCAACTCGTCAATAATGGCAAAATCCCGAATGTACAGGCGACGAAGCATCCCATCCTCTCCTGGCGGTCGGGCAAGGGCTGCATTTCGGGTTGGCACGACCGCTTCGATTATACCGGGAGGGAGGCAAGCCGTGAGAAGAGAGATAATGTGAGCAGGCTCGAAGCCGCTGCTCACATTATCTTCATCTTCTTCTCGTTCCCGGGGTTTGGGCAGGCCATTGGACAGGGCCCTGGGCCAAAGGGATGACCTGGTGGGG
>WFVP01000239.1 GCA_015491595.1 Anaerolineales bacterium | reverse complement strand
GGATGACGGGATAGGGGGTTGGCGAGGGGAGGCGAGTGCGACGAGGGCGAGGCGTCGGCGTGGGTGTCAGGGTGGGCAGGAAGGTGGGTGTGACCGTCAGCCCCAGAAACCGAAACGTTCCATCGAACTCCTTCACCCACCCGTACAATGTGCGATTGTCTTGGTCGTTGAGAAAGGCCAGGGTCTTCTCATGTTCGGGGTCCAAACGCAAGGCTTCCTGGAATTCTTGAAGGGCGGTGTACAGGTAGTCGGCTCGCTGCGCGGGGTCTTGGACAACGTCGGCCAGGTAGACCAGGAACTGTCCGTAGCCGAAGTGCCAGTCGGGGTCGGAAGGCTTCAAGGTCACGGCTTTCCGGTAGGCTTCCAGGCCTTCGTGACTCAGCGCCAGGTCCGCAGCGTCTTCTCGGAAGTACATACCGTACAACAGCAACGCGCGTTTGATTGCCAGGCCCAGGAATCCCCAATTGTCACCTCGTTTGGGGTTTCGATGCGCTCGAGACCGCCATTGCTCGATGTCCTGCCAGGCCGCGGGGCTCATGAAGAGGAGAAAGATGTTGTCCTCGGGGGTAGGCTCCAGGTTGTGAAAGGTCCAGCGCACCGTGGAACCTTCCAGTTGGGCGCCGGGGGTGGTGGATTGCGCGTATCCCAGGTCTGCATGGAGGACCACGGTGTCTTCGGATACGGGATACGGCATTTGAACGAGGATTTCCCCTTCCTGAATAGGACCGTACCACCCCGCACCTGTCTCCAAGATGTACGTGAGGATCAGGTAAGGGGGATAACCCCAGGTCTCCTGCCGATAACGCACCCGAAGGCGGACTTCTTCCCCCGGGGGGAAAGTGACGCGAAACGCGGCCCAGGGAATGGGTTCGGTACAGGTCTCCCGGACGGGAGCCCCTTGACGGATGTCGAAGGACACGGGCTGCTCGTCGACCCAAATCTGTAGTTGGGCAATGCGTTTGGGAGGGGTAAAGCGATATTCGAGACACTCGGAAAACAACAGCATCAAGGGGTAGAGCACCTCCATGGTTTCCGCCTGGGCTCCGGTATTGCGCATGATGTAAAGGCCTTCTACCGTGGCCTGTTGTCCGTCGGGGTCCAGGGTGAGGACCACCCGCTCCCGCACCATCTGGACGCGTGTGCTTTCTGCACCGGACTTGGGGCTGGCGCCTGCCGCGGCTTCCGGAGGCGCGGCGTTGGCCCACACGCCAGGGGCGCGAACGGCCAGCCAAAGGAGCCCCACGAGGATACCCAAGCCAAGGCGAATCGACGAGCGCCCGTTCATGGTTGCCTCCCTTCCAGAAAGACATGTACCGTCGCCCTCATCCTATGGGACAGGTGTGAATCCACCGTCAGGAGGCCTTGCATGTCCTGAAATCAGGCGGCACGCTGACTCGTCCCCTTTCGCTTTTGCCTGCCCTCAGGCGCTTTTCCAGTTTCGAATCTCGACGCTTCGGCCCCGCTTGTTTGTTCTGGCGGATAAAAGATGCGTTCGCATAGGTCTCCGGACCCCTGGTCAGGCCTGTGCGAAACCCTGGATGCCCTTTCCAAGACGGCAAAGCCTTTTCGTCCATGCTTTGGCACCTTTTGCGTGCACCCTGCCTCCCTGGTGCATCCCGAGAAAGGGAGTTTTGCGGTACACTCAATAACCGGTTGGAGACCGACGGCCGTCCAAGGAGGATGTTGCATGGCCTTTACCCTGGCGCTGGTGCAGTTTCAAACCCGCTTGGGCGATGTGATGACCAACTTGGAGCGCCACCTGGCATGGATTCGCCAGGCCAAGGACCGGGGCGCGGATGTGGTGGCTTTCCCCGAACTCTCCCTGACGGGCTATATCGTGCAGGACCTGGTACCTGCGGTGGCGTGTAAGCCCCTACAGGATGACCCCGTCTTCGGGCCTCTCCTGGAAGCCAGCACACAGGTGGATTTGGTGGTGGGGTTCGTCGAGGAGGACCGACGGTCCCGTTTCTTCAATAGCGTGGCGTATTTGAGCCAGGGTGAAGTGGTGCACGTCCACCGCAAAGTCTACCTGCCCACGTACGGGATGTTCGACGAAGGGCGCTTTTTCGCCTGGGGCGACCGGGTGGCGGCTTTTGACACCCGCTTTGGCCGCTTTGGACTGCTCATTTGTGAGGACTTCTGGCACGTCTCCCCTCCATATCTCCTCTGGCTGGACGGCGCGGACGTGATGCTTTTCCCCATGGCTTCACCCGGACGGGGCATTGTGCCCGCGGAGGAGCGTTTGGGCACGGCCCGATGGGTGGAGACGGTTGTGCAGGCTTATGCCGGTCTGTTCACCGTGTTCGCGGCCTTCATCAATCGGGTGGGTTTCGAAGACGGTATTCACTTCTGGGGCGGCTCCGCGGTGTACGGTCCCGATGGCGCGCGTTTGACCCAGGCGCCTTATCACCAGGAAGCGCTGGTGCTGCAAGAGGTGGACTTGCGGGCCCTCCATCGGGCCCGGGCCCGGCTTCCTCTGCTACGGGACGAACGCACGTCTCTCTTCCAGCGGGAACTGGCACGTATTCTGGAACAGCGAGGCCTTCCCAAAGCGCCTCCGCGGGTGTAAGCGGGCGCTGACTCTGTCGGGTGACTGGAGGACTTCCCGATGACGAAACCTTCTCTGCCCTTTGTGGACCTGAGCATCAACACCGACCTGGTACGTCGCATTCTGGTGGACTTCATTCGCACCGAAATCACCCGCGCGGGCTTTAAGCGCGCGGTGGTCGGGGTTTCGGGGGGTGTGGACTCGGCATTGGTTTGTTTTCTCACTGCCGAAGCCCTGGGTCCCGAGAATGTGCTGGCCCTGCGGATGCCCTACAAGACCTCTTCTCCGGAATCTCTGGAACACGCCCGGTTGGTCATTGAACGCACCGGGGTGCAGAGTCGAACGGTGGACATTACGCCCATGGTGGATGCCTACCTGGAGCGGTATGCTCCTGACGCCGACCGGGTGCGGCGGGGGAACGTCATGGCCCGGATGCGCATGTTGGTGCTCTATGACCATTCCGCATCCTTCGGCGGATTGGTGGTGGGTACGGGGAACAAGACGGAAATCCTGCTGGGCTACACCACCCTATATGGCGATGCCGCGTATGCCCTCAATCCCATTGGTGACCTGTATAAAACCCAGGTGTGGCAACTGGCCGAGGCCGTGGGCGTTCCCGAAGTCATCGTGAAAAAGGCTCCTTCTGCCGACTTGTGGGTGGGCCAGACGGACGAAGGCGAACTGGGCTTTTCCTATCGCCTGGCCGACCAGATTCTCTACCGCCTGGTGGATGAACGCTACACCCCTGAAGAGGTGGTGGCCCAGGGATTCCCTGAGGAGGTGGTCCGGGCGGTGGTGGAACGGATGCGACGGAACCATTACAAACGCATCATGCCGCCCATCGCCAAACTCAGCCACCGCACTGTGGGGTACGACTTCCTCTACTTGCGGGATTGGGGTACAGGATGACGAAGGCGCGACCAACGGCCGACGGCCGACGGCAGACAGCCGACAGACGGCAGACGGCAGACGGCAGACGGCAGACAACAGACGACGGGCATCTTCCCGATGCTGCTCGCCTGGGGGAGCCCTCCTACGTCTGGCGGGCGGGACAGGCCCGGCGGTTCCGCATGATGGTGCAGTGGGCGGGACGGGAACGTCTGGAAGGTTGGGTGCTGGACAATGGCTGCGGTGTGGGGATGTATCTGCATCGTTTTGGGTGGTGGGCCCGGAAGGCCGTCGGTCTGGAGTATGAATTCGCGCGTGGCCGGGAGGCCCTTTCACCTCTAACCCCGGTGGTGCAGGCCGCGGGGGAGGCCCTGCCCTTTCCCGATGCCACCTTCGATTTGATTTTGAGCCACGAGGTCATCGAGCACGTGCAGGACGACCGCAAGGCTGTGCGCGAGATGGTGCGGGTCCTCAAGCCCGGTGGGCGCTTGCTCCTCTTCTGTCCCAACAGGGGGTATCCCTTCGAAACCCATGGGATTTTCTGGCGCGGGCGTTACATCTTCGGCAACATTCCCCTGGTGAACTATCTTCCCCGAGCCTGGCGCGACCGGCTGGCGCCCCACGTGCGGGTGTACACGACGCGTGACCTGGCCCGTTTGTTTGCCGACCTGCCTGTTACGGTGGTGCATCGCACCATCATCTTCGGTGGATATGACAACATCATCGCCCGCTTTCCCCGCCTGGGGCGGTTCCTGCGAAATGTGCTCCAGCGCCTTGAATCCACGCCCTTACGCGTGTTGGGGCTTTCCCATTTTTGGGTGGTGGAGAAAAGGTAGATAATGTACGACCCAGGGACTGGTCAGGCCTGCGCGAAACGCTGGTGCCCTTTCTGAGCAGAGGTCACCACCCTTCTGTCCAAACTTTCGTCCAAACCTCAGCATCTTATTGTCTCACTTCGCAGAAGAGTTGAGATTACAATAACGAAGACGAGGTTTTTCCAAAAGGGTTGAGGCCTATGTGCGCAATTTCGCTTCTTTTGGCCACGGGAAACAAGGGCAAACAAAAGGAACTCCTGTCGCTCTTGAGCGATGGTCCCTGGCGTTTGTATGTCCCTTCCGAAGTCGAGGTGGACGTGCAGGTGGAAGAGACGGGTGAGACCTACGCGGCCAACGCGTATCTCAAGGCGCGTGCATGGGCCCGGGCGACGGGCATGTGGGCCCTGGCCGACGATACGGGGCTGGAGGTGGAGGCTCTGGATGGCGCGCCAGGGCTCTATTCGGCTCGATTTGGGCCTCCGGACCGTCCGCTCAAGTCCTTTGTCGAGCGGCGGGCTTATTTGCTCCAATTGCTGCAACCCCACCCCCGTCCCTGGCGGGCCCGCTTTCGGTGCGTCGTGGCCCTGGTGTCGCCTCAGGGAAAGGCGCTGTTCTCCGAGGGAGTGTTGCCCGGAGAAATCATCCCTGAGGAACGGGGCGAACACGGCTTCGGTTACGATCCCCTCTTCTACCTGCCCGAACAGGGCCGAACCCTGGCGGAATTGACCCTGGAGGAGAAAAATCGGGTCAGCCATCGGGCCCGGGCCATTCAGGCTCTCCTTCCCGCGTTGGAGGCCCTGGCCCGCATGGGCACGTGAGGGAGTATGGGACGAATGCGGGGATTGAGCCGACGGGATGTTCTGCGCCTTTTGGGAACCGCGGTGGGAGCCTGGTTCCTCCCCCGGATGGGATGGCGCCGCTCCTCGCGGCCCCGGTGGGGTCGGGTGGCCGAGGAACGGGCGGACGTGTACGAGTACCCGTCTTTTCAGGCTCCCCGCCGACTTATCAAGTGGAAGGACGAAGTGTTCGCCATCGCCGAGGCCGTGCTGAGCCGGGAGCCGGAGCATAACCCGGTGTGGTATCGGCTGGCCGAGGGAGGGTACGTGCACAGCGGCGGGGTGCAACCCGTGGACATCCGGCCTCAGGTACCCAGGCGGGTGCCGAAATCGGGGGTCCTGGTGGAGGTCTCTGTGCCGTACACCGACGCCTTCCTGGCGCCTTCCCGGAAGTCGATGCACATGTACCGGCTCTACTACGCCACCACGTATTGGGTCATCGCCGCGGTGCCGGGCCGGGACGATCCCGAGGAAATCTGGTATCTGATTCAGGACGACAAGTGGGACATCCGATATTACGCGCCCGCCCGGCATCTGCGCATCGTGGCGCCGGAGGAGGTCACGCCCCTTTCGCCCCACGTCCCTGTGGCGGCCAAGCGCATCGTGGTGGATTTGCAGGCCCAGGTGCTTCTGGCTTTCGAGTACGACCAGGTGGTGTTTTTGACCAAGGTCTCGACCGGGGCCGTGTTCAGCACGGGGGACTTCCGCACCCCGACCGGCGTGTACCTCACCGCGTACAAACGGCCCTCCCGCCACATGGCCCAGAACAACCGGGCCCGCAACGGCTATGACCT
>WFVP01000238.1 GCA_015491595.1 Anaerolineales bacterium | reverse complement strand
GCTCTTCCAACACTTCCGCACTACCTTTGGGTCTCATGGTCGGTATTTTACCTCAATTTGTCCCTTTCAGAATGCAAAGGTCAATAAAAAGTTCAGGGGACAGTCCCTCATCCGAGGGCTGTCCCCTGGTGTTCGAGGCGGAGTCCTGCACCGCACGGGAAAGCGAAAGGAGCCGACCGGAAGGTTTACCCGTGCAACAGTCGGCGCAGGGTTTCCACTTCTTCCCTGTACCGGGTCAGTTTCTCCCGTTCCCTCTGCACCACGTGGGCCGGGGCCTTCTGGCTGAAAGGCCCGGCGAGAAGTTTCTCCAGGCGCGCGATTTGGGTTTCCAGTTCGGCCAGGCGCTTTTCCATGCGAGCCCGGGCCTGGGGATCCAACGAGCCTTCCAGGTAGGCCGTCCAGGTACCCGCCACCACCGCTGTGCCCGCTGGTTTCCCATCGGCGTGGGCCACGATGTGCAGGTGCTCCTCCTCCAACCGGGCCAGGAAGGCCAGGGCCGAGGCCATAGATTGCAAGCGCGCCGCGTCGGAACCCGCCACCACCGTGGCCCGCAAAGGCTGCTTGGGCGCAATGCCGTTCTGGGCTCGATAGTTTCGAATGGCGCGCACCAAATCCTGGAAGCGTTGCATGAAGGCCAGCACCTCGTCCGCGTCCTCCGGAAGAGGTTCTACCTGGGGCCACGGGGCGACGATGAGCATATCCGGCCACCCACCCGAGGGCGTGAAGTCAGGGTGACGTTCGCCAAAGGCTTGAATGACCGCGGCCTTGAGATGACCCCATAAGGCCTCGGTCACGAAGGGTGTGAAGGGATGTAGCAACCGCAGACAGGTGTCCAGCACCTTGACCATCACCTGAACCGTCCGATAAGCCGTCCCCTTATCCTGACGAAGTTGGGTTTTGGCGATTTCCAGATACCAGTCTGCAAACTCATTCCACAGAAACTCATACACCCCTT
This sequence comes from Anaerolineales bacterium, assembly GCA_015491595.1. Taxonomy (GTDB): domain Bacteria; phylum Chloroflexota; class Anaerolineae; order Anaerolineales; family DRMV01; genus S139-71. Next base: position 2,502 of record WFVP01000238.1, on the reverse strand, counting down.
TCCCTGCTTCGCCGTACAGATGTCGATCGAAGAGGCGTTGGACCGCGTCTACCACCTGGTTGAGACGGATAAGAATCCAGCGGTCGGCGGGAGACAGAGAATCGGTGGGGATTGGATGGTCGGTAGTCGCCGACGACAGATTGCCTGCCACCTCACCCAGGGCGCGAATGACCAGCCGACCCATGTTCCACACCTTGTTGGCGAAATTGCGGTTGGCCTCCACCCGTTTCATGCTCAAATTCAAGTCATTGCCCGGTGCGTTGCCCACCAGCAGCGTGAAACGAAGCGCATCTGTGCCGTATTTCTCGATGACCTTCAGGGGGTCAATCACGTTCCCCAGCGTCTTGCTCATTTTGCGCCCGAATTCGTCGCGCACCAAACCGTGCAGGTACACGAGTTCGAAAGGAATGTCTCCCATATGTTCCAGTCCGGACATAATCATGCGAGCGACCCAGAAGAAGAGGATGTCGTAGCCCGTTTCCATCACGGTGGTGGGGTAGAAATAACGAAGGTCCGGTGTTTCCTCAGGCCATCCCAGGGTGGCGAAGGGCCAGAGGGCGGAGGAGAACCAGGTGTCCAGCACGTCGGGGTCCTGTACCAGGTCCGTGCTTCCGCATTTGGGACAGCGTTCGGGTTTTTCCAGACTCACCATGGGCTTGGCTTCCAGGTCCACGGTCACTCGCGCGGCCTTGCGGAAGATGTCCTCGGGCGAGAGGCCAGCCTGGCGCAATGCCGCGTAGGTAGCGGTGTCAAAGGTGTGGCCCTGCCATTCCAGGGGCGGGATGAAGGTCACGTGGATGTGCTCGGCCTGGGGACGTCCGTCCTCAGCCTTGCAATTCGCACAGTACCATGCGGGGATGCGGTGTCCCCACCACAACTGGCGGGAGATGCACCAATCCCGGATGTTCTCCATCCAGTTCCGATACACCTTGGCGAAGCGCTCGGGCACGATGCGGATTTTGCCCTCTTCCACCACCCGCAGCGCGGGCTCGGCCAGGGGCTTGATTTTCACGAACCACTGCACCGAGACCATGGGCTCAATCGGTTCCCCGCCCCGCTGCGCGATGGGAATGCGGTGCTTGTATGGTTTCACACCCAGGGTCAGTCCGGCCTTTTCCATGTCCGCCCACAGGCGCTCTCGGGCCTCGAAGCGGTCCAAACCGGCATAAGGTCCGGCGTGAGCGTTCATGCGGCCCCGTTCGTCCATTACCAGGAGGATGGGCAGGCCGTGGTCCCGGCCGATTTCGAAGTCCGTGGGGTCATGACCGGGGGTGATTTTGAGGGCGCCAGTGCCGAACTCCCGGTCCACTCGAGCATCGGCAATCACGGGGATTTTCCGGCCCAGGATAGGCACCACCACCTCTTTGCCCACGTATTTTTGATAACGTTCATCTTCGGGATGCACGGCTACGGCCGTGTCGGCCAGAATGGTCTCCGGCCGGGTGGTAGCCACCGGAATGTAGTCGCCCGAACCATCGGCCAACATGTACTTGAAGAAATAGAGTTTCCCACCCACCTTGTAAAGTTCCCGATAGTGCTCCAGGGAAATGCCCTCAGGAGGTTCTGTGGGCGGCTTGGTACCGTCGATTTCCACGTATTCCACTTCCAGGTCCGAGACCGCGGTCTGCAGTCCAGGCGACCAGTTGATGATGCGGTAATCCCGGTAAATCAGGCCCTTTTCCCACAGATGCACGAACGCGGTAAGCACCGCGCGGTAATAGTTTGGGTCCAGGGTAAAGGCCAACCGGTCCCAATCACAGGAGGCCCCCAGACGACGAATCTGTTGGATGATGATGTTGCCGTACTTTTCCTTCCACGCCCAGACCCGCTTTTCAAAGGCCTCCCGGCCCAGGTCATAACGGGTTTTGCCTTCCTTCGCCAAGGCCTTTTCCACCTGGAGTTGGGTGGCAATACCCGCGTGGTCGGTTCCGGGCACCCAGAGGGCGGGTTCGCCCCGCATGCGGTGGTAGCGCATCATCATGTCCTCCACCGCGACCATCATGGCATGACCCAGGTGGAGTTCCCCCGTCACGTTGGGCGGAGGCATGGAAATCACAAAGGGTTTCACCGAGGGGTCGAAACCCGGCTTCCGCGGGTCGTTCCAGGGCTTGAAATACCCTTTCTTCTCCCACTGCTCATAGATTTGGGGTTCCAGAGTACGGAAGTCGAAGGTCTTGGGAAGGTCGTAGCTCATGGGGCACCTCCGTTTTTGGCCGTTGGCCGATCGCCGGTGGCCGTGGGTTTATTTTGTGGATTGAAGTACACTTTGGCGAAGGCGGAAAAGCATTTTGCGAATTCGCGTTAGCGAATCCATAAGTGCGTTGTAGTCCTCCACAGCAAGGTAACCCAGGCGGTGAGCAAGTTCCAGCAATGTATCGGCTTCCGCCGCAGAGCCTAAAGCGATATCCAAATGACGGGCGAAAATTTTGGCGCTGCGTCCGTGTCCCTCGGCGATGTTGGTCGGGATGGACGTGACCGCTCGTCGTAATTGGTCGACCATAT
>WFVP01000237.1 GCA_015491595.1 Anaerolineales bacterium | reverse complement strand
GGGCCCTACTCATCCTGCTGGGCACCGTCCACGCCCTCTCCCTGCGGGAGGCGGCGCACGCCGCCTGGTGGGTCAGCGGAACCCTGGGCGGGCTGGCCCTGCTGGTGTTCGCGGTTTTCCGCCGGTATCAACAGGACACCTGGGCTTCGGTGTGGGCCTTGCTGGGCCAAATCGGCATGTACGTGGTCGCCTTCGGAGCCTGGATGGCGGATGATTTGGCCTCTTCGGATTTCCAGTTCCTCTTCAGCGCGTCCGTCCTCAGCCTGCTCCTGGGCATGGCCCTGCGCAGCAGCGTGTGGGTCTGGCCGGGCGTGGTGGTCATGTCGTTGTCCGTAGCCATCGCCGTCATCTCCAGCCTGGGAGGGACCGGCGTCCTCCTGGTGGTCTGCGGAACCGGCCTCGCCCTTCTGGGCGTGGGCTTGTACGCGCTCTACCGCCGAACTCGGTCCTGAACCCGCTCCGGTCCGTGGTATCATGCAAGTCGTCAAGTCGTTACGCTCATCAGGAGGTGGGACATGGGTACACCCATTCAAAAAATCGAGGGCATCGCGGAAGTCTACGCCCAAAAGCTGGCCGAAGTGGGCATCACCACGGTGGAAGGCTTGCTGGAAAAAGGTGCCACCCGTCAGGGGCGGCGTGAGCTGGCCCAGCGCACCGGCATATCGGAGAAACTCATCCTGGAATGGGTGAACCGGGCCGACCTGTTCCGCATCAAGGGCATTGGGGAAGAGTACAGCGACCTGCTGGAAGCGGCGGGCGTAGACACGGTGGTGGAGCTGGCCCAGCGCAATCCGGACAACCTGTACGAGACGCTGGTAGCCGTCAACGAAGAAAAGAAACTGGTGCGCCGGCTTCCCTCCCGGGAACAGGTGCGGGATTGGGTGGAGCAGGCCAAGCAGCTCCCCCGTGTGATTGAGTACTGAGCTCCTGGAGAACGTCCCGGACCGGCCTGACTCGCGGCCCCGGGAAACCTCTATCCTCCAGACAAAAAGAGGCGGCCTCAAAGGGCCGCCTCTTTTGCCACTTTTGCCATGCGCCTCGCGGTTCCAGGGCCTCCGAAAGGAGCCGCCGTTCCCTAACGTTTCGCTTTCAGACCTTCTTCGGACGCCGCCAAAGCCATCGGACCAGACGCCAGACCCCCCAGCCGACGCCGCCCACGATGAGGGCCAGAGGCAGCGCGAAGACCACCAGCCAGATACCCAGGGTCGCCAGTCCCTGCAAGGCCCGGATAAGCGCCCGCACCGCGGTCTTGAACACGGCCAGGGGCGACCACGTATCCGGCAAAACGGGCGGTTGCACTTCCTTCGGGCGGAGGCGGACTTCAATCAGCGCAAACCGGCTCACCTGCTCCAGATAGCGCTTGCGCCCCTCCAACCGCTCGATTTCCTCCCGCACCCGGGAGAGTTCCCGGTGCACGGCCAGCAGTTCTTCCGTGTTGCGGGCTTCCTGCAGAAAGTCCAGCAACTCCTCTTCCGTGGCCTTCAAATTCCGCAGGCGGGACGTCAGGTCCACGTATTCCTCCGTGACGTCCTGGCTGGTCAGGGACTCCCGCAGCACCTCCAGAGCCATGGCCCGCAATCGCCCCAGGACGTCCTGGAGCTGGTCCGCCGGCACCCGAATGGTGACGGTCGCCTCGGTGGTGCGAGTACCGTCGGCCAGGATGTGTTCCTGCACCGTGGACGAGACCACGTACCCGCCGACCTCTTCGGCCAGCTGCCACACCTGGTCGATGGCCGCTTTCGGGTCTTCCACGCGCAATTCCATCGCGGCGGTGTAGACAATCATGCGGGGGAATTCGGGCAGCGGTTCGCCGGCCAGGGACTCCACTTCCGGGGCTGCCATGTCCGCCACTCGCGCTTCCGGCGCCATGCCCAGCTCGACCTTGGCCTCCTCCATCTTCAGGACCGCGGGACGCTGGGCACACCCCACGACGACGAAGACCCACAGACCCAGCATCCCCCACCAGGACAGCCCTCTTTTCTCGCTCATCCTTCGCCTCCTTTGGAACATCCTCCGGGCAGGGTCAAACCCGCTTTCATTGTAGCAGACCCCCTTCCGACCCAAGGACCCACATCCGAACCACCGAACCAGACGCCGGACGGCAGCGGACCTGTTGCCGCTGCCGCCCGGACTGGACATCCCTCTGGACCCGTGGGTCAACGCAATGAGGTCAGGAGTCGCTTCCGGTTTCCGTGGATGTGGCGGATGGAGAAGCCGAAGGCGTGGGAGTGCCGGACGTTTCCGCGGGGGTTGACCCA
>WFVP01000236.1 GCA_015491595.1 Anaerolineales bacterium | reverse complement strand
GTGGGGGGGAGGTTTTCCGCGGTCACCACGGATGGGACGCCTTCCTCCAGGGCACTGACCAGGAGGGCCAGGGCTTCCGGCTCCCAGGGCCAGGGGCTCTGGGCCAGGGCCTGTTGGGCCTGGAGGCGCAGAGCCTCGAACGGCGCGGGGTCCTGGAGGAGCTCCAGGCGGGCCCGCGCCCGCACCGGGTCCGGCCGCGCCCAATAAGCCACCGCGATGAGGGTGCGGTAAACGCCTTTGAAATCCGCCCGCAGGCTGGCCGGAGCCACGTCCCGATATTCCACCGGAAGCAGCCACCAGGAGATGGCCAGTCCCAGGGCCAGGCCCAAGATGAAACCGGTGAAGAGGTAGCCGGGTCCTCGGGGCGTTGTGGGGGGAGGGGTCTTCCTCATGGGGTTTCGCTCCGGCGCAGGTCTTGGAGCAGGGTGCGCATGAGGTGCAAGTCTTCGGACCCGTATCCCAACACCATCACGGCCTGGTTGAGGGCCTCTTCCACCACCCGGTCCGGCTGGTCGCCCAGGAGGGCCAGATAGCGTCGGGCCCAATCCAGGTCTCGGTGGCGGCTGTACCCTTCGGCCACCATCAGGACGTAGTCGGTCTTGAAATCGGCTCGCAGCTTATCGGGGGTGGTGTCCACGTACTGTACCGGGTTGATGACCCATCCGTAAATCAAGCCCAGGCTGAGGCCGACGAAGATGCTCACGAAGAAGAGCATCCACCTTCGGCGTCGCTGGGACGAGGGCCTCCGTCGCAGGGTCCTGCGTGTCGTCACTACCTGCATTCCGGTTTCCTCCGTGCATAGCACGCGCATGGAGCATTATACGGGAACTCCCATGGAACCGACAGACGCTGCCTCAAGCCGCGGAAGCGGTGTTGTTGCGGGCTTCCTGGCGAAAGTGTTGCGCCAGGGCCTGAGCGGTGGTCAGGGTCAGACGGGGACGATTCAAGAAGCCGTCCCGGAGGATGCCCGTTTCCAGAAGAGTCTGAAGCAGGCTTTTGGCTTCCTTCGAGCTGAGATGCAGGGCATCCCGCAGGGCCTTACGCCAGAAGACCCGGTCGGCATCGCGGGGAACCTGGGGGCGCAGCTCCTGAAGGGCCTGGAAGACCCGCGCCGTTTGGGCCACGTCGGACCGGACTTCCATCACCGGAATCTTCCCGTACAGGCGCTCCTCCCGGCGGGAGAGACAGGGAACCCCGTGGGGGTCCTCCCACAAATCGATGCGTCCCTGGCCCCGGGCTTTATTGAGGACGTCTTCCCAGGAGGCATCCTGGCCGGTCCACAGGGCGCGGGCCAGCCCTACGGGAACCGGGGTGTTGAACGTGCGACGGATTTGAGAAACAAGGTCCAAGAAGCACTCCACAGGGTCGGGCGCGGAGGTAGGGGGCTCGGGCTCCGCGGACTCTTCAGTGGGCAGGGGAAAGGTCTGGGTGGAGAGGAAATCGAAGACCTCAAATTCCTCCCGGATGTTCGCGTCCGTTGAGGGCGAGTGGAGGTCCGCTACCAGGAACACCACCGTGAACCCCATCTCCTCCAGGGTGCGTCCCAGGGCGGTAAAGGCTTCATCCCCCGAGCCGAGGATGTAGATGTCCGCCGGCCGGGTGGTCACGTGGCGCCCCAGTTCGAAGGCCAGGAGCATATCGGAGTAGTTGTGGATGACCCATTTTTTGCCCGGTGTGCGCTGGCGCTGGCGTCGGACCCGGGGATGGAGGAAGCTCTGAGCATTGATGACCGTGGCGACCCGGTTCAGACCACCGATTTGGGGATTGTAGTGACTGAAGTTGGCCACCACGATGAAGTCTTCCTTGGCCAGGGAGCCGTACCGGTCTTCGATGTAGGCCACCAGGCGTTCGAAGTCCATTTTTGGGGAAAGCCCATAGGGTTGCCGGGGACTCCGGGTGCGTCGCTTGAGAGTGCTGTACAGGTTTTCAAAGTCGAGGAACAGGGCAACCCGGGGGACCGAGGACATTCAAGCCTCCTGAAGGGTGGTTTCCGGCGCGGTGGTGGCCAAATACAATCCTACCCCAATTCCCAGGGCCCCGAGGAAGAAAAGCAGGCTGAGCTCTTCGTGCAGGAACCAGGCGCTGAGGAGGGTTCCGACCACCGGCTGGGCGAAGAAGGTCAGGCCGGCCACGCTGGCCTCCAGGCGGGCGAAGGCGTAGTTCCAGAGGGCCATGGCCAGGGCCGTGGACACAAACCCCAAGAAAAGCACCCCGGCCCAGACGCCCGGTGTCCAGGTCCCCATGGGGCGTTGTTGCAGCTCCCAAAAACTGAGGGGCGCCACCGGCAACAGGCCGCCCAGGAAGGTCCACAGGCTGGCGGTCAGCACGGGGAGCTTTTGGGTGAGACGGCGGACCAACACCGAGTAGAGGGCCCAGGTCACGGCGGCGAGGAAGAGGAGCACGTCGCCCCAGAAGCGCTTGGGGGCCAGGGTCATCTGGCGGGGGTCCACGATGAGGAGGGCGCCCAGGGTGGCCAGGGCGAGGGCGACGATGCGTTGGGAGCCCAGGGGTTCCCGCAGCAGCCATGCCGCGAACAGGCCCACGAACGCGGGGGTGGCGGCGGTAATCACGGCGCCGTTGGAGGCGGTGGACAGGTCCGTACCCAGGAACTGGAGGCTGAGGGAGAGGCCGTAGCCCACGGCGCCCACCAGAAGGGCCTCACGCAAGAGGGGGCGTGGGGGCACCAGCCGACCACGGAAGTGGACGAGGGGGACGAGGGCCAGGGCGCCCAGGATGAGGCGCAGGGCCAGGAGGGTGAGGGGAGGAATCACCGCCATCACGGCCTTGCTGACGACGTACATGGCGCCCCAGATGGAAGCCGCGGTGATTCCGGCCCACAAAGCCCACGACATGACCACCTCCTTTTGCGTGTAGACAAAAGCTCCCAGCCTTCCCCGAGACCACACTTTACTCTTCAACCGGGTGAGCCAATGCCATCCCAAATCGCGTATGGACTTCAAGTTGGTCAGACGGGCATACCCACGGTCAAACAGCACCAGTTCAGGCCCGCCGGTGTTTCTCCGGTCAGTGGCGGCATCTTGTGAGTATAAGGCTTGTCCGTGGTATCGTCCACCACCAACATGCCGCGCGTCCGTTGGATAAAGAGCGCTACCTCCCGCCACAACGCTTCCGTATCCGGCAGTATGCGCTTCAACAGACGCGTATGGGCGTCATGCGCTGGCGCACTCGGCTCCCCTGCCCGAACCCGAGCCGCCTCCGTCTTGACACGACCCACGGGC
>WFVP01000235.1 GCA_015491595.1 Anaerolineales bacterium | reverse complement strand
TCACAGGGTAATATCAATGCTCTCATGAGACGAAACCATCGTACCGACTCGTTCTGACCGAGCCCAGGACCGTTGGAGAGAATAAATTGGTGGGGCGGCAAAGCCGCCCCACCAATTTATTTTTCCCACCCGCGGCCCTGGGTGCGGAAAGACCTATGGGAAAGGGAGGAAAAACGCCTCCATCCTGCAAGCCGCTGCACAAAGATGGGGAACTTGAAGGACGGTGCTATGGACCAGGGCCACGCCTGTTCATGGTTTCATCTTACAGGGGAATGGGTATAACACACATCACACTGAATACGTGACAAAACTCATATCCCGTTAGGTTGTGTGAACTTGATATACTGAGGGAGCAAGTTCTGTGCGATGGGAGGGAACCATGGCCAACGAGGTGGTGTTACAGGTTCTGAAGCGAGAAGGCAACGGACATCAAGAGGCCTCCCCACAAGGCGCCTCGGTGACGGAACGCCTGGATTTGGTACGGCGGGCCCTGGAGGACATCTTCTGCTTACGGCACATCGGCCGGGACGAAATTCTCTTCCGGCAAGGGGAACCGGCCAAGCACATTTACTACATCCTGCGGGGACGCATTGTGCTGGAACGGGCCGACGAACACGGCCATTCCAGCATTCTCTGCATGCGCAAAGCGGGGGATTTCCTGTGCCCCCTGTCCCTGTTTGACGCCTCCGGCCTGCACATCGGGACGGCCCGGGCCCTGGAGCCCAGCATCGTGCTGATTGCCCCCAAGGAACGCTTCGTGGAAGCCTATCAAAGCTATCCCGTCCTGTGGGAATGGGCCCACCGACAGTGCTTCATGCAAATTCACGGTCTCATGGACCGCCTGAACATGGCCCTGCACCACACGGTGGAGGAACGGCTGGCCTGGCTGCTGTGGCGGGAAGCCCAACAATGGGGAGCGGACGATAAAAACGAGGCCATGGAAATCCATCTGACCCAACAGGAACTGGCCGCCTGGATTGGCGCGACCCGGGAGACGGTCTCCCGTATCCTGCAGCGCTGGAAGCAGAAGGGATGGATTCAGGTGCGCCGCGGTCGCCTCATCGTCCTCCAACCCCAGGCGCTGAAAGACCTGGTGGACCGAAAAGGTGAAGGGGCGGAAGAGTGAGGGAAACAGAAGCGTCATCACAGGGTGAGACGTAAACGCCAGGCGCCCGGCCCATTCGACCGGGCGCCTGGTGGTTTCGGGGTCAGCACATCCCGGCTTTTTGGAAGGTCCGGCCCTCAAGGAGCCACAATGGGGAGATTGGCCTGCACCCAGGCCAGGATGCCGCCCTGCAATTCATACACTTCTTGGAAGCCCAACTTGCGCATGATGGGCAGGGCCTGTCCGCTGCGGTTCCCGCTACGGCAGTACACCAAGTAGGTCTTGGTCTTGTCCAATTGGTCCAGCTGCTGGGCGAAATCCGGCGCATAGAAGTCGATGTTGATGGCGCCGGGGAGATGTCCCGCCTGAAATTCCTGAGGCGTACGGATGTCCAGGACCACAAAATTCGGGTCGTCCTGACGTGCTTGCAAGAGCTCGTACGCTTCCTGCGGCGAGACCCGTTGAATGCGGGTCTGGGACGACGAGCCCCCACATCCCCCCAGGACCAGACCACCGACGAGCACCAACCCACCCAGAAGCGCGAACCACCATCTTCGATGCATCGCACATCCTCCTTCGCGTCACGAAATGCTCCATGCGGCTACGACTTTCCGAAGGCCCTTTATACTGGATGGTGGAACGAATGACAAGTGGCAGGGAGCGGACGTGTCAAAACAGGACCCTCGGTCCCCTCAAGTGAAATGGAACCGCCTTTACGCCCAGGGGAGGCGGTCACGCTTGCATCCCACCCTGGTGCAGTATCTCCCCTGGGCTTCTGTAGGACGCGCCCTGGACATCGCCTGCGGCACGGGAGAGAACGCCCTGTACCTGGCCCAGCAGGGGTTCCACGTGGACGCGCTGGACATCTCCGAAGTCGCCCTCCGTCAGGCCCAACGGCAGGCGCGAGCCCGCGGGCTCCCGGTGCACTTCATCGTGTGTGACGCGGTCACCTTCTCCTATCCCCCCAACACGTATGACCTGGTGCTCAACTTCTACTTCCTGGAACGACGCATCTTTCCGCTTATCGCCCGAACTTTAAAACCGGGGGGACTGCTCATCTTCGAAACCTTCAACTGGCGCCACCGTCAGGTGCGACCCGAGGCCAATCCCGCGCATCTCCTGCGCCCGGGGGAATTGGGGCAGGCCTTTACCGACTTAGGGTTTCACATCCTCACCCACAAGGAAGAGGACAATCGAACCACCCTGGTGGCCCGTAAACCCAAGGCCCCGTAGCCCTCCCGGGGTTTGGACAGGACTTTGGTGACGCTTGGTCCATATGGGTCCATAGCACCATCCCTCATGTTCCCTGAGCTTTGTGCAGGGGCTTGCAGGATGGAGTTTTTTCGCCCTTTCGCATAGGTCTTTCCGGACCCAGAGCTGCGGGTGGAAAAAAAGAGGGGGCGACGAAACCGGCCCCTCAATTTGTTTTCTTTCTGCGGTTCCGTGCCCGGTCAGGACGACGCGAGACATCCAGGAAATCATTTCGGACTTGAATCCTGCCCGATATGGGTTTGCGACAGCGGAACCCCCTCCTGGCGGCGAGCGGATAGTTTCATCCCCGCCGGTGCCAGGAAGGACGGTGGAAGATGCGCGTTCCCCGTGCCTCCACCCAGAGAATCACGCGCAACATCAGGGCTTCCATCCGGGTGTAGTACCGCACTGTCAATCCCACCCACAGCACCACGTACAGTCCGATGAGCACCCATTGCCAGGCCGTGAAACGAGGAAGATAAGCCCCGAACCAGTTGCCCACCAACATGCCGGGAGTTCGGGCCAGGATGCTCCAGAAGAGTATCCGCCGCAACGAGAGGGAGGTCATACCGGCGAGGTAACTGATGACGTCGTCCGGCGTGAAGGGCAGTAAGTAGACCAGGGTGAAAAAGACCAGCCCGCGTTCCCGGGCCACCCGGTCCCAACGACGCATCTGCCTTTCCCCGATGAGCCGGGCCACGACAGGACGCCCGGCATACCGCCCGATGGCCAGAGCCATCACGGTGCCGAGGCTCATCCCCACCAGGCTATAGACCGTGCCCCAGCCGGTACCGAAGAGATAGCCGTTCACCGTGCCCACGATTTGACCCGGAAGGGGCGCGGCCAGCACCTTGAGGGCCACGAAGGCCACCGCGGCGAGGGGGGCCCAGGGACCAAACCCGGCAATCCAGGCCCGGACCCGCGCCTGGTCGGTGAAGAAGGTCCAGACCTCCTCCCCCTTGTAGGCCAGGCCCGCCAGCAGAAGAACGCCCAACACCACCGCGCCAATGCGGGCTTTCCACGAAGATTTCTCTCCTGGAGCGCTCCGGACGGACATGTCCCCTCCTGATGTCACCCTTTGTGCACGTTTTGTGTAAGACCCATCACAGACTTTTCGCTTTTGATTTTATCGGAGCCGAAAAGAAAGGGTATCGGGAGATTGGCCTATGGGGTGAAAAGCGAAGAGAGAGATAATGTAGCAAGCGGCGAAGCCGCTTGCTACATTATCTCTCCTTCCTTTACTCCTGCGGTCCAGGGCCTAGTCAGACCTGTGCGAAACGCTGGGTGCCCTCTCCGAAGCAGCATTACCTTTTCTTCCGGTCCTTCAGCAACTTTTGCGTGCGCCTGACCGGGCTTGAGAGGTTTTGAGAGGCCGGAACCCCTACATTCACTACATTCACGGGCGATGATTCACGTTGCAAAGCCCACGAACAACCCCCTGAGGAGGATGACAGACCCATGACCACCTCGCGCCTGCCCGGCTTCTATCGGCTCTCCGTCCAGGAACGGCGGGAGCGGTTGCGTTCGTTGGTGAAACTCAGCCCCGAGGAGTGGAACGCGCTCACGGGTCAGTCCGGACTCACCGAGGCCCAGGCCGATGCCATGATTGAGAACGTGATTGGGGTCTTCAGCCTGCCCCTGGGCATCGCGGCCAACTTCGTGGTCAATGGCCGGGAAGTGCTGGTCCCCATGGTGGTGGAGGAACCTTCGGTGGTGGCCGCCGCGTCCCATGCCGCGAAACTGGTGCGGGAGGGCGGCGGGTTCCACGCCCAGGCCTCCCCGCCGGAGATGGTGGCCCAAGTGCAGGTGTTGGACGTCCCCGACCCCCACGCCGCGCGGTTGCGGGTGCTGGCCGCGCGGGAGGACCTGCTGGCCCGGCTGCAGGGCCTGCACCCTTCCATCGAGAAG
>WFVP01000234.1 GCA_015491595.1 Anaerolineales bacterium | reverse complement strand
CTGGCCGGCGCCCTGATTGCCCATTGGCGCAGCATCGTCACCTGGGAACGGTTCACCATTGAGGTCTCGGTGCTCTACCTGGCCATGATCATCATCGGGGGCCTGGGCTCCATTTCGGGTTCCCTCTTCGGGGCCGCCTTCATGACTCTGCTTCCGGCGGTGTTGAACAATTTGGGAATGGCCTTCAAGGACTCCATTCCCATGTTGGAAGAATGGATTCCGTACATCCAACAGGCCCTCTTCGGTCTCATCATCATTCTGTTCTTGATTCTGGAACCTCGCGGCCTGCACAAACTCTGGCAGGACATCAAGAATTACTTCAAGCTCTGGCCGTTCAGTTATTAGCCGTCAACCGTGGGAGGTGAGGAGTCCGTCGCCCGCTGACCGCTCGCCCCTGACTCCTCACGGCTGACCGCTTACTGCTGACCGCTGACTGCTCATGTAAATGACCGCGATGTCGAACCTGTCAAATTCCTCACGAAGGAGGTGAAGAGATGTGGCGTAAGGTGTTCTGGCTCCTGCTGGCCGTGTTTGCGCTGGCTTTGGTGGCGGGCTGTAAGAAGGGCGAAGCCCCTGCCGAAGCCGGCCCCATCAAGATTGGCGCCATCTTCGACCTGACCGGTCCCACATCCGACGTGGGCACCCCCTACGCCGAGGGCATTAAAGGCTACGTGGAGTGGCTGAACGCGCAGGGTGGCATCAATGGCCGCAAGATTGAACTCCTCTCCTCGGACTACGGCTACAAAGTGGACGTGGCCGAACAGCTCTACTCCCAGTTCGTCCAACAGGGCATCGTGGCCTTCCAGGGCTGGGGCACGGGCGATACCGAGGCCCTGCGCTCCCGCATTGCTGCGGACCAAATCCCCTTCATGTCCGCATCCTACTCCCATGTGTTGGGCAATCCGCAAGAGGCCCCCTACAACTTCCTCGTGGGCACCTCCTACTCCCACCAGGCCGTGATTGCCCTGCAATGGATTATGGACGACTGGAAGGCCCAGGGCAAGGAGGGCATGCCTAAGGTGGCCATCGTCCACCACGACAGCCCCTTCGGCCGTTCTCCTGTGGCCGACGCCGAGGCCTTCGCTAAGCAGAACGGTATTGAAATCATGGCGCTGGCCATGCCCAAGGGCGCTACGGACTACACCGCAGAGCTGGCCCAGATTCAGGACTTCGGCGCTTCCTACATCATCATCCACACCGTCTCCAGCCCGGCGGCTGTGTTCGTGAAGAACATCCGGGACCAGGGCCTCTCCGACAAGTTCAAGGTCATCAACCTGAACTGGTGCTCCGACGAAATCTTCATCAACCTGGCGGGCGACGCGGCGGAGGGCGTGTACATGGTACAGCCCTTCACCCCGCCCAGCAGCCCGGTGGAGGCCCACAAAGCCATGGATGAGTTCTTGAAGAGCAAGGGTTCCAGCCTGGAGGAGAAGGGCCTGCACTTCGCCCAGGGCTGGATCACCATGGACATCATGGTCGCGGGCATCAAGAAGGTGCTGGAAGAGGGCAAGGAACTCACCGGTCCGAACATCAAGGCCGCACTGGAGACCCTGCAGAACTACGACACCGGCGGCATGACCTACCCCATCTCCTTCTCCCCCGATGACCACTGGGGCAACAAGGGCACCCACATCTACGTGGTCGAGAACGGCCAGATGAAGCGGGTGACCCAAGACTTCATCGAGGCCACGTATCCGTAACGCTCACGTTACGGGGCGTCCCCGCGACAGGGGGACGCCCCCATCCCCATAGCCGGGAGGACGTATGACGGCGCAACCCAATGGTCAGCCCTTACTTCAGTTGAACAATATCGAGGTCATCTACGACAAGGTCATCCTGGTCCTCAAGGGCCTCTCCCTGGAAGTGCATAAGGGGCAAATCGTGGCCCTGTTGGGGGCCAATGGCGCGGGGAAGACCACCACCCTGAAGGCCATCTCGGGCCTGCTTAAGCCCGAGCGGGGAGAAGTCACCGATGGCTCCATCCTGTACGACGGCGAGCCCATTCAGAACCGCTATCCGGAAGAAATCGTCCGCAAGGGCATCTTCCAGGTCATGGAAGGGCGTCGCATCTTCGAGCACCTGACGGTGGAAGAGAACCTCTTGGTGGGCGCGTACACCCGGCGCGACCGTCACAACATCCGTCGGGACCTGGAGATGGTCTACCACTACTTCCCCCGCTTGAAAGAACGCCGACATCAAATCGCCGGGTACCTCTCCGGTGGTGAACAACAAATGCTGGCCATCGGCCGCGCGTTGATGGCCCGCCCCCGCCTTATGCTCCTGGACGAGCCTTCCCTGGGCCTGGCTCCCTTGCTGGTCCGGGAAATTTTCGACATCATCCAGCGCATCAACAAGGAGCAGAGAACCACCATTTTGCTGGTGGAACAGAATGCCCACATCGCCCTGCAAATCGCGGATTACGCCTACATCATGGAAAACGGCCGGGTCGTACTGGACGGCACGCCCGAGGTCTTACGGGAAAACCCCGACGTCCGAGAGTTCTACCTGGGCCTGACGGAAGTGGGCCAGCGTAAGTCGTATCGGGAAGTGAAGCACTACAAACGCCGCAAACGGTGGTTGACGTAACGTAAAGGGAACCAATCGTGTGAG
>WFVP01000233.1 GCA_015491595.1 Anaerolineales bacterium | reverse complement strand
ACGCGCCCGGCCCCACCACCGAGGACACCGACCCCCAGACCTGCGGGAGTTACGAGCGCATCAGCAGCGCGGGGAAGCCCAACCACCCGCCGCCTCCGCCTCCGGTCCTTCCCTCCTCCCCCTGGGCCGGAGCGGTGGTCATCAACGAGGTCCTGGCGTCCCAGACCTGCTCCTCCGCCCTGGACGAGCACGACGAGTTCGTGGAGCTCTACGTGCGCCAGGACGTGGATTTGAGCGGTTGGGTGCTGTCCGACGGCAACATCGTGCACGGTGAGACGGACGGCGCGGGCGGGTTTGCCTTCACCTTCCCGCCGGGAAGCCGGTTCCCCGCCGGGTCGTATGTGGTGGTCTGGATTGGGACGGCCCGGGACCCTTTGGGCATCAAGGACGCGCCGGGGGCGGCGGCCCAGTTCTACGTGGGCGAGAGCCCCAAACTCAACAACACCGGAGACGACCTCTGGCTCTTTGATGCCCGGGGGCGCCTGGTGGACTACATGGCCTACGGCTTTGACGCGGGCATCAACCCTCAACGACGCCTGCCCGCGGGCGCGTGGTCCGAGGAGGCTCCCCTGGGAGCCACGGGGCAGTCCATCGCCCTGGTGCCTAACGGATGGGACATGAACAGCGGGGGGAACTGGATGCGCTCGGGCGACGCCCAGCCCCCCGGGCCCTGGGCCCAGGACGTGGACCCGGTCACCTGCCGGGGACGTCCCCGCCTGTCCAGTGTGGGACGTCCCAACCACTGCATGGCCCGGCTGCCCTGCACCGGCTATCCGCGGATGCCGGACGCCTCCGCAGGAGCCCCGCCGGTGACCCCCGCGGTCGCCCTGCCCGATACCAAGGTCATCCACTACCGCCTGGTCATTCCCAAACTGAACCTGGATACCCTCATCCTGCTGGTTCGCACTTCAGGGGACAGCTGGGACGTGTCCTGGCTGTGGGACCAGGTGGGCCTGCTGGAGAACACGGGCGTTCCAGGCTGGGACGGCAATGCCGTGTTGACGGCCCATCGCTGGCTGCCCAGCGGCATGCCGGGACCCTTCGCCTACCTGGACCGGCTGGTGTATGGCGACCCCATCACCGTGACCTTCGGCGGCATCTCCTGGACCTATTACGTGGTACGGAAGGCCATCGTGACGCCGGACACCGAATGGCCCCTCCTCTCCCCGCCCGGCCAATGGCTCACGTTGATTACCTGCCATGGGTATGACCCCCTGCGGGGGGAATACCGCTACCGGTTGGTGGTACAGGCACGGCGCTGACGTGCAACCGTACATCTTTGTCACTTCGGGAGGTGTTCACGATGGAATATCGCTACCTGGGACGGACGGGTTTGCAGGTCTCCCCCTTGTGCCTGGGGACCATGCAAATGGGCTGGCTCATCGATGAAGAGGCTTCGTTCCGCCTCCTCAGCGCGGCCTACGACCGGGGCATCAACTTCATCGACACCGCGGACATTTACTCCCGGTGGGCCGAAGGCAACCCCGGCGGCGTGGCGGAGACCATCATCGGCAAGTGGTGGCGGCAGGCGGGCATTCCCCGGGACCGTCTGGTCATCGCCACCAAGGTGCGGGGGCCTATGGGGGAAGGTCCGAACACCCAGGGGCTTTCCCGCAAGCACATCATGGACGCAGTCCACGCTTCCCTGCGGCGGCTCCAGACGGATTACATCGACCTCTACCAGATGCACTGGTACGACGCGAACACGCCCATCGAAGAAACGCTGCGTACCCTGGACGACCTGGTCCGTCAGGGCAAGGTGCGCTACATCGGCGTGTCCAACTACCCGGCCTGGCGCTTGATGGAAGCCTTGTGGGTGGCGGATAAGCGGGGTTACGTCCCCTTCGTGTCCCTCCAGCCCCACTACAACCTGCTCCATCGCGAGGAATTCGAGCGGGAGTTGATGGACGTGTGCCGCACTTACGGCCTGGGCGTGATTCCCTACAGCCCCCTGGCCCGGGGGTTCCTCACCGGTAAGTATCGTCGGGGTCAGGAGGTTCCCCGGGAAGGCCGGGCGGCCACCGACCGCACCCTGCAACGCTACCTCTCCGACCCCAAGTACTTCGACATCCTGGAACAGCTGGAGGCCATGGCCCAGGCCAAAGGCTGCACCCTCACTCAACTGGCCCTGGCGTGGCTCCTGGCCAATCCGGTGGTTACCAGCCCCATCATCGGACCCCGGACCATCGAGCAACTGGAGGACAACCTGGGTGCCTTGGAGGTCCGCTTGACTCCCGAGGAACTGGAAACCCTGAACGCGCTGACGGACTGGCGGGGGAAGGCGTGATGCCTGAAGTCTGGACAGGCGTTTGGACAGCCACTGCGCACATTCTGAGCAGGGGTTACCTCCCTTGCTCAAACTTTCGTCCGAACCTCAGGTGATACCCATTGACGCATTGCGCGAGGGCCAAGGAAAAAGCGGACGGGATATCCCGTCCGCTTTTTCCTTGGCGCCCCAGGCAGGACTCGAACCTGCAACCCGCGGCTTAGAAGGCCGCTGCTCTGTCCAGTTGAGCTACTGGGGCGAGCCATCGTCTACCGTTCTCCATTATACAGCCGGTCGGCGGAAAAGGCGGCCGCCGGCCGTCCGTCAGGGGCATTCCACCAGGCGATAGAGGTCCGTGTCCGTCAGGATGACCCGCACCTCTTCCCGTTGGGCCAAATCCCGCAACGTGGCCGGGTCGTTGACGGTGAAGAGGTGGATGCGCGCGCCCTTGAGGGCCCGGGCCACCTGGGGCGTGTAGAAGCGGCGGTCCATAGAGATGGCGGAAAATCCCCCGCGGATGTAGTGCCAGCGGATTTTTTGCAGGGTCCAGAACAACTGCCAGGAGGACGAAGGAAACTCGCTCTCGTCAATGTTGAAAATCCAATAACTGGTGTGCAGCCCTTCCCGGGCGAAGTAACGCAGGTTGTGCGGGTCCTCGGATTCCACAATGACCCGGTCCCGCAGGCCGAAGCGGTCTACCAGAACCCTCAGGTCGCGGGCGGCCTGTTGGGCTTCTTCGGGAGTGAGCTCCCGGATGGTTTTGATGTCCAGCCAGAAATAGCCGCGCGTGCCCACGGCAGCGAACACCTCTTCCAGGGTGAGGCGCTGGGGATACGTCCGGTCGGGGCGTCGGATGACGAAGGTGCGGCTCTCCCGCAGATAGGCCACGTCCATTTCCACGCCGGGCGCGCCCAGGTCGAAGGCCCGCTGGAAGCTGGCGATGGTGTTCTCCAGGATGTCCGGCGGTTCGGGATGGCCTCGGTGCCCCCAGATTTTGGGACATCCGGTGTAGAACACCGGATGGGGCATACGATAGGCGACCTCCATGCCCATAAAAGCGCCTGCAGCCAAGAGCCAGGGCAGGGCAAGGGCGGCCAGGACATACCGGAAGGCAGGCTGGGAGGCCAGATGCCGCCAGCGGGCCTGCCAGCGGGGCGAGCTGGCCACCAGGTAGAATGTGCCTCCTACCACGAGGAGCACCGTGCCCCCCATGAGGGCTTTCAATCCCGCATCCAGGCGGGCCAGGTAGTGAGAGAGGGGGAGCAGGCCGCGGCTGGGCATCACGACCCGGGCCAGGGGAGCGGGACCGCGTTCGTACAACCCGATGACGGCGGCCCGCGCGACCGCGCGTATCAGGGGCATGGCCAGCACCAGCCCGCTTCCCAGCATCAGACCCCGGGCCAGGTGCTTCCGGCTCCCCCCACCTCGGGTCATGGGCAGGGTGAACCACCAGGTGATGCCGCTCAGTAAGGCGCTGAAGAGCCAGAGTTTGTCCCAGACGTCCATGTCCACCATGCCGCCTAAGGGCGAGGGACCTTGAAATCCCAGGTGATGAACGAAATCGTCAGGTACCACACGCCTTTCACCCGGTAGGCGTTGTCGATGCGCAACGCGCCGATGCGCCGTTCCTCAGTGATGTAGCAGTAAGCCGTGCCCACTTTCCGATGGGGATTGAGGATGGCGTTCTTGGAGGTAAAGTGGGCGTTCTTGCAGGCGAAGAAATCGGGAGGCCACATGTAGAGGGGGGTGATGAGCACTTTATCACCCACGTGAAGCAGGGTCTGGTCGTTGGGGCCGTTGACCACGTAGATGAATTCCTTGACCCCTTCGTCCAGCTCCAGCAGGTCGCCCTGGCGCAGGGTCACCTGGCGCTGGGCGTAGACCACCATGGCAAAGGTGGGGGTGGGGGTGATTTCCCGCACAGGGATGGCCAGAGCCAGCGGCGCGCCGGCCACCAGGGGCACCGTCTGGCCCTGACCGGTGCGCAGCGCCCAGGCCTGGTGATAGGTCCCGCCTGCCTGGGGCGCGATGAGGGTCAGCCGCACCCTCACCCGTCCGCCGGGGGGAACGGTGTCCTGGGGCTTCACCCTGGCCTGCCACTCGAAGGGCGGGCCCCCCTGGGGAACCAGTTCCAGGGGGGGCTCCCAGGAGCAGGTGCCCGTGTTCTCCACCACCCAACGCACCTGGAGTTCCGCGCCCGAAACCAGGGG
>WFVP01000232.1 GCA_015491595.1 Anaerolineales bacterium | reverse complement strand
TCGTGCGGGGGGCCTGGCCCGTACTCCCCCTGTTCACGGCCATCAGCCTGGTGGGTTTGCTCTTCACCGGTGCCTACATCCTCAAGGGCATTAAGCATGCCCTCTTCAGCCCTCTGGTGGAAAAATGGGCCCGGTTGCCCGACATGACCGTGCGCGAGGTGCTGGTCATCGCGCCCCTCATGGTGCTGATGTTGGTCCTGGGGATCTGGCCCCTGACGCTGTTGGACGTGATTCATCGCAGCATGGTGGCATTGGTGGCGCTGGTGGCGGGTTAAAGCGATGCCCACGGTTAAGCGTATAGGTCCGTATCGCTTCTTCTTTGTCTCTTTAGACTATGGTGAACCACCGCACATTCATGTGCAACGAGAGGATCGTGTGGCAAAATTCTGGCTGGATCCGATATCCTTGGCCAAGACGGGAGGATTTCGTGCTCATGAATTGAACGAGATTGCTCGATTGGTCGAGCAATTTCAGCAAGAATTCTTGGAGGCTTGGTATGCGTTCTTTGGCCGTGATTGAGATGCAAGAAGCGAGAGCGACTCAGGTTCGTGTGACGGAAGATTCGCTCATCGTGGAATTGCAGGATGGACGGGTTTTGAGCGTCCCTCTGGTTTGGTATCCCCGTCTATGGCATGGGTCGCCTGAGGAGCGGGCAAAGGTCGTGTTACTGGCCGATGGTGCTTACCTGCACTGGCCCGACTTAGATGAGGATTTGAGTGTGGAAGGGCTGTTGCTGGGACGAAAATCGGGTGAATCCCCTGAATCCTTACGGCGTTGGTTAGCCACGAGGAAGCAGAAGAACCGTAAGTCAGACGAAACTTTGTAGGATTCGTTTATCTCATCATCCTTTGACGAGGGAAGAGCGATGTCTCCATTGACGATTCTCATCTTCCTCCCCATGGTGGTGGGCGGGGTGTTCCTCATCATCCCCCGCATGAAGGACCAGACGGTCAAGGTGCTGGCCTTGCTCACGGGTCTGGTGGCCTTCTTGCTTTCGGGCTGGATTTACCTGAACTACGACCTGGCCCAGGGAGGATATCAGTTCGTACAGAAGTCGCCCTGGCTGCCTGCCTTGGGCATTTCCTACCACGTGGGCGTGGACGGCATGAGCGCGCCCCTGGTCCTGCTCACGGGTATCGTCATCTTCACCGGCGTGCTCATCTCCTGGAACATGCCCCGCATCCGGGAGTTCTTCGGCCTGCTTTTCATCCTGGCCACGGGCGTCTTTGGGGTTTTCGCCTCCCTGGACCTGTTCACGCTGTTCTTCTTCTACGAGATTGCCGTCTTTCCCATGTACCTGCTCATCGTGATTTGGGGATGGAAGAAGACCCGGGAATACGCGGGGATGAAGCTCACCCTCTACCTGTTCGTCGGGTCGGTGCTGGCCCTGGTGGGCGCGCTGGCCATGGTGTTCCAGGCCAAGGCCCAGCTGGGTTACCTCACCTTCGACCTGCTGGAGCTGGAGAAGGTGGCCTTTCCGGTGGCCTTTCAGAAGCTTTGGTTCCCGGTGGTCTTCTTCGGTTTTGCCGTGCTGGGCGGTATTTTCCCTGTGCACAACTGGAGCCCTGACGGTCACGTGGCCGCGCCAACGGCCGTCTCCATGTTCCACGCGGGTGTGCTTATGAAACTGGGCGCGTTCGCCGCATTGCGCCTGGGCATCATGATGATGCCCGAAGGGGCCAAGTTCCACCTGCCCTGGATCATCCTCCTCACCCTGGTCAACGTGGTCTACGGCGCCTTCATCGCTTCGGTGCAGCAGGATTTCAAGTACGTCATCGGCTTCTCGTCCGTCTCCCACATGGGCCTGGTGCTCATGGGTTTCGCGACCCTGAACTATTACGGCTTCCTGGGCGCGGGTATCCAGATGTTCTCCCACGGGGTGATGACGGCCCTCTTCTTCGCCGTGGTGGGGATGGTGTACGACCGGGCCCATACCCGGCACATTCCCAGCCTGGGCGGCTTCATCAAGAAACTCCCCTGGGCCGCAGTAGCCTTCATCATCGGCGGCCTGACCTCCATGGGTATGCCGGGATTCTCGGGATTCATCGCCGAGTTCCCCATTTTCATGGGGGTGTGGAAGTATGAGCCCTGGATCGCCATTGTGGCGGTGATTTCCATCGTGGTCACGGCCAGCTACATCCTGCGGGTGGCTTGGCGGGTGTTCTTCGGCGAACTGCGGGAGGAATTCCAGGACGTTCCCGGATTGCTCGTTTACGACAAAGTGGCCCTGGCCGTGCTCTGCGCTTTCCTCATCGGGATTGGCTGGTTCCCCAAGATGATGACGCCCTGGGTGCATGTGGGCACCGAGTACGTGCTGCAATTGTTGAAGTAAGGCAACGCCGCGCAGTTTCGATTACGGCCGACTGGAGGAGTAAGCGATGAGCCTTCCCCTGAGCGATTTGCAAGCCCTGTTGCCGGAACTGGCTCTGTTGGTCCTCATGGGCCTGGTGATGCTGCTGGACCTGCTCTGGCATCCCCGGCGGAAATTGGGTGTATGGACGGCCCTGGGCCTGGTGGCCGTGTTGGCCCTCAGTCTGGCCCTGGCCCAACCCTCCGGGTCCCAGGTGGTCTGGGGTGG
This sequence comes from Anaerolineales bacterium, assembly GCA_015491595.1. Taxonomy (GTDB): domain Bacteria; phylum Chloroflexota; class Anaerolineae; order Anaerolineales; family DRMV01; genus S139-71. The sequence goes on along the minus strand of WFVP01000232.1, from coordinate 2,740 downwards.
CATCTTGCGCCATGACGGATACAGCTTTGTCTTCCGCATGCTGTTCCTGGTGGGCGCGCTGGTGACCGCGCTCCTGGCGATGGACGTCCCCCACCTGGGCGACAAAGGGGCGTTCTACCTCCTTTTGCTCACCAGCACCCTGGGGATGATGCTCATGGCCATGGCCAACAACCTCATCATGGTGTTCCTGGCCGTGGAGACGGCATCCATCCCTCTGTACGTCATGGCCGGGTTCTATCCCAAGGACCGGGCTTCCGCGGAAGCGGGCTTCAAGTACATGCTCTTCGGCGCGCTGGCTTCGGCGGTGTTGGTGTACGGCATGACCCTGCTGTACGGTCTGGCAGGGGCCACGGATTTCGCCGGTGTGGTGGCCGGACTTCAGCAGGCCACCTGGCCCGTGTGGATGACGGTGGCGGTGTTGCTCCTGGTGCTGGCGGGATTCGCCTTCAAGGTGGCGGCGGTGCCCTTCCACTTCTGGGCGCCGGACGTGTACACGGGCGCGCCCACGCCCATCGCGGCTTATCTCTCCACGGCTTCCAAAGCCGCGGGCTTCGCGGTGTTGGTGCGCTTTTTGCTGGCCGCCCTCCCCGGGAGCACCCTCCCCTGGTGGGGCGCCTTCCTCGCGGCTATGGCCGCCGCCACCATGACGGTGGGGAACTTCCTGGCCCTGGCGCAACGCAACCTGAAGCGTCTCCTGGCTTACTCCTCTATTGCCCATGCGGGCTACATCCTCATCGGCGTGGTCGCGGCTTCCCATCTGGGCGTGACCGCGGCGGTGTTCTACCTGGTGGTCTACCTGCTTACCAACCTGGTGGCCTTCGGCGTGGTGGTGGCCCTGGAGAGCGCCGGGGGGACTTCGGAAATCCGCTCCTTAGCGGGCCTGTACAAGCGCTCGCCTCTGCTGGCCCTCTTTTTGATGACCGCCTTCCTCTCCCTGGCCGGTGTGCCGCCCTTCTCCGGCTTTGTGGCCAAGGTGTGGGTGTTCACCGCCGCGGTGGAGGCGGGCCTCATCTGGCTGGCCATCGTGGGCGTGCTCAACGCCATTGTGGGCCTGTACTACTACCTCATCGTGCTCAAAGTGGCGTACGTGTACGACGCGCCCGAGGAGGAAATGCACCGGCCGGTCCGTGTGCCGCGCGTGCAAGCCGCGGCCCTGGGCGTGCTGTCGGTGCTCATCGTGGTTATGGGCTTGGTCTTTGCCCCCTGGTTTGCCTGGGGTGAATGGGCAGCCCGAACCCTGATGGGCGGCTGAAAACGTTTTTCCCACCCCTCCTGCTCGTTCTGGATGGGCTTGCATGAAGGGGCCGGTGACCGTGCCGGCCCCTTCGTGCGTTTCGCGTTCGAGGCGCGGAAGAGGCCTGCCGCCCCTCACTTCGTCTTCACGATGAAGATGTGCGTGCCCGCGTACGACGTCAGGTAGTGAAAAGGCCCCCAGTCTTGGGGTTGCCGGTACCAGTCCCGAAGTTCGGGTGGGTGGTTGGGTTCCAGGAGGAGCAGGCAGGCTCCGTAATCGCGCGCGGCCGCAGCCACGGCTTCCCTTCCGCCGGAGGGTACCACCAGCGCGGGCCAGGTGGGGCGACCCCATGCCCATGAAGGTGGGTCGTTGACCAGGATGGGGCAGGGGCGAACCTGGGGAACACGCTGGCGGATGACCTGCGCGACTTGCGTGTAGACCTCCTCAGGGGTGTTCCACGTACGGAGTCGCCGTGAGGTCACAACCAGGGTCAGGGCGAGCAGCAGGACGCCCAGGCCGCCTCCCAGTATCCAACGGGCCTGGTGGGCGTGCCAGCCGCGCCGGACCGTTCCCCAGACGAAGAACCGCTCCATCCCCTGGGCGATGAGCACCCAGGTGAGGGGTTGTAGGCCGGCCACGGCATGGAAGAATCCTCCGCGAGCCCCCGGTGCGGGGAAGACCAGGGTCATGGTGGCCAGGAGACCGAGATAGAGGCCCAGCCAGACCCGGGTGAGGAGGTCCCGGCGACGAGCCCACAGGCCCCACAAAAGCCAGGGGAAACCCGCAATCTCCGCCTGTACGGCCAGGGTGGTCTGAAGGTTGACGCTCAAGGCCTGGCGCCAAAGGGCGAACCAGGTTTCAGGCCCCGCGTGCCACCAGCGAGGGAAGGAGAGTTGTTGGGGCGGATAGAGGAAGAGGTCGTTGTAATGGGTGAGCCAGAGGAGGTGGTCCAGGGAGGCAGGAAAGGGGGTCCCAAAGGCCAGGAGGTTGCGGGTCCACCAGGGAAGGAGCACCAGCAGGTATCCCATGGCCAGGGCAAGCCCGGAGCGGAGGACCCGACCCCGGGATGTGAAGCCCAGCGCGAGGATGGCCACCAGGAGCCAGAGGGGCCCTTCGTTTCGGGTCAGGTGGATGAGGCCGGAGACCAGGCCCAGCAGGAAGGCGCGGCGTGGACACATCGGCGCGTGCAAGAGCAGGAGGAAATATCCGGCTCCCAGCAGCATCATGGGCGTGAAGGCATCCACCGCGGGCAGGTACGGCAGGAAGAACCCGGAGGCCATGCTGAGCACCATGGCCCAGAGGGTGATGCGGGCGTCCTTCGTCCACCGGTAGGCGAGCCCTGCGGTGAAGGCGGGGATGAACAGGGCCAGCAGGAGGAAGGGAAAACGCACGCGGGCATAGGCGTGGGAAGTCCAGAAGGCCATCTGCGTGCCCAATGCGGCCAGCAGGGAGGGGAGGGGCATCCAGTAATCGTGGCCCGGGCGGGGAGGCGGCGCGGGATGGCGG
>WFVP01000231.1 GCA_015491595.1 Anaerolineales bacterium | reverse complement strand
GGGAATTTATAGGCAATCATGCCGCGCGGGTCCTTGCCCACCACGCCCAGGGCCCGTTGCAGGTGCAGGTCGTTGATTTTCACCACTACGCCGTCCATTTCATAGGGCAGGGCCTCCCGCCGTTCCAGCCAGCGCTGGTAGGCCTCCCGCACGGCCTCCAGGTCGGGGCACAAATCCGCGTCAGCCACGGGAAAGCCCAGGGCCTTGAGGTACTGCAAGGTCTCCCACTCGGTGGTGGGCAGGTCGCCCTCCCCGGTGAGGATTTGGTAGGTGACCAGGCGTAGGGGTCGCTGGGCCGTGATGCGCGGGTCCAGTTGCCGCAAGGAGCCAGCCGCGGTATTGCGGGGGTTGAGGTACGTCCGTTCTCCGCGGGCCGCGAGTTCTTCGTTGAGGCGACGAAAGTCCTCCTTGGTGATGTACACCTCCCCCCGCACCACCAGATAGGGAGGAGGCGGGGGACCGTCGGGGTCCACCGGGATGCGCAAGGGGACCTGCTTGACCGTGCGCAGGTTCGCGGTGACGTCTTCCCCCACCTCGCCATCGCCCCGGGTCGCGCCCAGCTCGAACACGCCGTTGCGGTAGTGGAGGACCACCGACAGGCCGTCGAATTTGGGCTCCACCACGAAGTCCGCCTGGGCCACCCGGGGGTCCAGGCGCACCAACCGCTGGAACCAGGCCTGCAGGTCTTCTTCGGAGAAGGCGTTGGCCAGGCTGAGCACGGGAGCGGGATGGCGGACTTTGCGGAAGCCCTCGGCAGGAGGCGCGCCTACCCGTTGTGTGGGGGAATCCGGGGTAATCCACTCGGGATGCAACTCTTCGATGAGCCGCAGTTCCTGCATGAGCAGGTCGTATTCGTAATCGCTGATGACCGGGTCGTTGAGCACGTAATAGCGGTAGTTGTGGTAGTGGATTTCCTGCTTGAGCTCCTCGTAGCGCTTTCGCAGGCTGGCCTCGTCCATGCGCATCAGCGCTTCTCGCGTCACTTTGCGAACCATGGTTCCACCCTCCTGTCGCCGGGTGCCCTTCCCCCTCGGCCTCGTCCGTGGGTCGCGAGAAATCCCTGGAACACCTCCCTTCCGGGCGAGCCTTCGTTCCCTCCTCGCCCTTCGCTTATCCGCTCGCTTTCGAGTATACTCATTTTGCCAAATTTTCCGCGGGGGAGGAATGCGAATGAGGCGGCAGGAGTGGGAGGCACGCATCCAGGAATTCGCCCAACGTTGGGGCCTGAAGTTTCGCAATCCGGCCCTGTTGCAGGAGGCCCTGACCCATCCCTCCTATCACGGCATCGACCCCGAGGTGCCGGACAATCAGCGTTTGGAATTCCTGGGCGACGCGGTGCTGGACCTGGTGGTGGGGGAATGGCTCTACCATCACCAGCCGGACATCGAGCCCCGGGAATTGACAGACTACCGCGCGGCCCTGGTGCATCGTCGGCAACTGGCCGAGTTCGCCCGGATGCTGGAATTAGGGCCCTATATCCGGGTCGGCCGGGGTGCGTTGCAGAAGGGCCGAGGCGCTTACGAGCGCATTCTGGCCGACACCTTCGAAGCCCTGGTGGCCGCGGTGTACCTGGACCAGGGGTTGGACGCGGTGCGGAAATTCGTGCTCCCCCTGGTGGAAAAGACCTTCCCTGAACTTTTGAAGCAGGGCGCGGTGCTGAACTACAAGGGCCTGCTTCAGGAGTGGAGCCAGCATCAGGGGTTCGGGACCCCCAAGTATCGGGTGGTGGAACAGAAGGGCGAACCCCATCGCCCGTGTTTCTCCGTAGAGGTGTGGATTAACGGCAAGCGTTACGGTCGCGGTCAGGGGTACAGCCGGAAGGAGGCGGAAAAGGCCGCGGCCCGGGACGCGTTGCAGCGTCTGGGGTTGTTGCAGACCTCCACCCAGGGAGGAGCCTCCTCCTCGTAGCTCAGGAACCGCATCGGGATCCTTTCCCCTTTCTGGGAGAAGAAGCCACGGAGACGGCTCCTCCGCCGTCTCCGTGGTTTCTTCTCCGATGGGATTTCCTCACGGGTCCTTTTCTCGCCGGGCGGGCCCGCGGTCGGTTCAGTCCAGTCGGAAGGCCAGGAAGGGGACCAGCATCTCCGTGCGGTTCAGGCCGCCGTGGCGGCCCCGCAACTCGTTTTCCTTCATGCTCCACCACAGATAGGCGTCGCCGTGGGGGATGGCCACCCAATGGCCGATGCGGTCCGGGAGCGCGGGATGGGGGTCTCCCGGGCCCAGCAGACGCCAGCGGAGTACGTCGCGCGCGGGGAGCAGGGTGAAGGCGCCGGGCCAGGTCTCCTCGAAATAGGCTTGCATGGTCTTGGTGCGACCGGGTTTGGGGTAAAGGTAGATGACTGTCTCTTATACACATCT
>WFVP01000230.1 GCA_015491595.1 Anaerolineales bacterium | reverse complement strand
TTGCGTAGGTCTCTCCGGGTGCAGGACCGCGAGTGGGAAAAATCAATAGATGGGGCGGCAAAACCGCCCCATCTATTGATTTTCTTTCCTGCGGTCCCGTACCCGGTTAGGACAAGCGCTACAAGGGGAGGGCTATTTCATCACCGCGCTGAGCAAATGCTCCACCGCGGGATGCATCAAGGCGAAGAAGGGCTTGGGATAGAGGCCAATCCAGAACATGAGCACGATGAGAGGCGCCAGAGTAAGAATCTCCCGCCAGTTCAGGTCCTTCAGGCCCCGATTTTCCTCTTTATCCAGGGGGCCCAGGAAGGTTTTCTGGTACATGGTGAGCATATACACCGCGGCGAGAATCACGCCCACCACCGCAAAACCCGCAAACCAATACGAACCCAATGCTTGAGAACCCAGGGCACCCAACAAAATGTTGAATTCACCCACAAAGCCGTTGAGGCCGGGGAGGCCCATAGAGGAAAGGGCCGTGATGAGGGAGAGGACCGCGTACACCGGCATCACCTTCCACAAGCCGCCGAAGGCGTCCAGGTCCCGGGTATGGCGCCGCTCGTAAATCATGCCCACGATGAGGAACAGGGCCCCCGTGCTCACGCCGTGGTTCACCATTTGCAGGATGGCGCCCTCCACACCCTGGGCCGTCAGGGCGAAGAGGCCCAGCATGACGAAGCCCAGATGGCTCACCGAGGAATACGCCACCAGTTTCTTCACGTCCCGTTGCGGGAAGGAGACGATGGCACCATACACAATCCCGATGACGGCCAGGGCACCGATGTAAGGCGCGTAGTACCGGGCCGCGTCAGGGAAGAGGGGGATGTTGAACCGGAGGAAGCCGTAGGTCCCCATTTTCAGCAGCACGCCGGCCAGGATAACCGAACCGGCCGTGGGCGCCTCCACGTGGGCGTCGGGCAACCAGGAGTGCAAGGGCCACATAGGCACCTTAATAGCAAAGGCCGCGGCAAAGGCCAGGAAGAGCCAGAACTGGGCCGCACCCTTAACCGGCCCCGCCGTCAGGATGTCCGGCACCGCGAAGGTGCCGTAGTGAAGCCCCATCCACACAATGGCCAGCAGCATGAGGATGGAGCCGGCCATGGTGTACAGGAAGAACTTGATGGCCGCGTACATCCGACGCGGGCCACCCCACATGCCGATGAGGAAGTACATGGGCACCAGGGTGAATTCCCAGAAGATGTAGAACAGGAACAAATCCAGGGCCAGGAACACCCCCACCATGCCCACTTCCAGGAGCAGGAAGAAGAGCATGAACTCTTTGACCCGCTCCTGGATGGCCGTCCACGTGGAGAGAATGGCGATGGGGGTCAGCAAGGTCGTGAGCAGAAGCAGAAGGATGCTCAGCCCGTCCACCCCCATTACATAGCGAATGGTCCAGTCCGCCACGGAGAACCAGGGACGGTCATAGACCAGTTGCAGGTTGGGGTCCTGGGGGTTGAACAGAGCCAGAACCCACAAGGAGATGCCGAAGGTGATGAGACTGGTGATCAGAGCAACCCAACGAATCACGTTTTCCTTCTCGCGAGACAGGAACAGCAGCACCAACACCCCCACCAGGGGGAAGAAGGTGACCGCATTGAGGGGATGAGTTAAGAATTCCATGACGCCGCTCATCGTGCTTCACCTCGGTTGGTTAAATTTGGCTATCCGACAAGTATCCCTTGTGGCCCCACGGCAACCTTATGCTATCGAATGTCAGCGCAAGGCCCAAAGAACATACACCAACATACCCACCACGCCGAACATCACGGCCAGCGCGTAGTTGCGCACATAGCCCGTCTGCCACCGCCGCAAGGTAAGGGCCAATCCCTGAACCGAATTCCCCAGTCCGTTGGCAATGCCGTCGATGATGCCCAAATCAATCGGCTGCGAAAGGAACCGGCTTATGCGGCGGAATCCGCCGGCGACCACCACATCGTGGAACCAATCGTGCCAGAAGGTCCAGTCCACGGCAAAGGCCAGAAAACCGGCCAGGGCCCGATACCCCCGCACAAAGACCACCTGGTAGAGGTCGTCCCAATGCCAGGAGGCCTGCAGGAAATCGAACAGGCCTTTGAGGAGGAATTGCAAAGGGTCCTGTTCCCAGCGAGACCAGGCGAAAGTGCCCCGGTAGATCAACCATGCCAGGCCAATGGCCACCAGACCGACCCCCGTCGAGATGCCGGCGACCAGGGGATCAAAGGGCAGGGCCTCCACCTCCTTCAACGTGTGCTCCAGCCACTGACCAAAGGGGTGGAACCAGGGCGTATTCAAGAAGCCTCCCGTCAGGGAGAGCAGCGCCAGAACCAACAACACGCCCGTCATCAAACGGGGACTTTCCACCGCATGTGCCGCGGCTTCGCTCCGGGGCTGGCCGAAGAACACCATGAAGACCTGCCGGAAAATGTAGAACGCGGTCAGAAAGGCCGCCGCGCTCAGGAGTCCGTAGACCACGGGTTGCAAGTGCTTGGCCTCCAGCAGGATTTCGTCCTTGGACCAAAAACCCGCCAGGGGCGGAATGCCCGCCAGCGCCAAAGCCGCGATGATGTACGTCCATCCAGTCACGGGGATACGGCGGAGCAGGCCGCCCATGATGCGCATGTCCTGGGGATTGAAGGGTTCGTGTTCCCCATGGTCCTCATGTTCGCCGTGGTCACCCTGGTCATGGCCGTGGCCATGACCGCCCTCTTCCGGCAGCGGATGATGGGCCCGCTCCAGAGCGATGATGACGGAACCCGACCCCAGGAAGAGCAAGGCTTTGAAGAAGGCGTGGGTCACCAGGTGGAACATGCCTGCGACAAAGGCGCCCATACCCACCGCGGCCACCATGAAGCCCAACTGGGAGATGGTGGAATAGGCCAGCACCTTCTTGATGTCGTACTGGGCTACGGCCATGCTCGCGGCCACCAAAGCCGTCAGGCCACCCACCACGGCCACCACGGCCTGGGCTTCAGGAACGGCCATGTAAAGCTCATGAGAACGGGTGACCAGATACACGCCTGCGGTCACCATGGTCGCGGCATGAATCAGGGCGGAAACGGGCGTGGGGCCCGCCATGGCGTCCGGGAGCCACACGAAGAGGGGAATCTGGGCCGACTTCCCCGTGACGCCCAACAGCAAGAGCAGGGTGATGGCCATCAGCACCCAGGGTTGGGCCTGGGCCACCTCGGGCACCTTTTCGAACACCTCCCGGAACTGCAATGAACCGAAGAACCAGAACATCAGGAACATGGCCAGCAGAAAGCCCGCATCGCCCACCCGGTTGACCACGAAGGCCTTCATGGCCGCCCGGGCGTTCGCGGTGCTGGGTCGACCCAGGATGTCCATCTCGTACCAGAAGCCGATGAGCAAGAAGGAGCACAAACCGACGCCTTCCCAGCCCACGAACAGGGTCAGGTAACTGTCCCCGGTCACCAAAATCATCATCATGGCGATAAAGAGGTTGAAATACGCGAAGAAGCGGGCATAACGACCGGGGTCGCCCTTATAGCGCACGTCGTAGTGCATGTAGGAGACCGCGTAAATGTGAATGAGGGTACCCACGCCCGAGACCACCAGCATCATGGTCACGGACAGGGTGTCGATTTGCTGGGCCCAGGCGATGCGCAGCTCGCCGATGGTGATCCACTCGGCGATGGGGACCACGGCTCCTTCGGGGTAGACAGTGAGCGAAAGGGCCTGCAACACCGCGACCAGGAAGGCGAAACCCGACGCGGTCACAGCCACCAGGGCCACCCCGCGCTCCCCCAGGCGTCGACCGATGAGCCCGTTCACAAGCGCGCCCAGCAAAGGCACGAAGACCGCCAGGGGTGCCAGGTGGAAGAAGGTAGCACCTTCACGAGCAACGGTTTCCAGGAACATGGGGCCTCTCCGTGGTAGTGGTTCGTGGTCAGCAATCAGTGGTCAGCAATCAGCGGTCAGCAATCAGCAGTCAGCAGTCAGCAGCCAGCCGTCAGAGGTTGGCTACTTATCCTTTCAAATCGCTGATTGCGTCAATGTCCACCGAATGTTTCGTATGGAAAATGGTCACAATCAACGCCAGGCCTACGGCCACCTCGGCAGCGGCCACGGTGATGACGAAAAAGACGAACAGCTGACCCGCCACATCTCCAAACTGGCGGGCGAAGGCCACAAAGGCCAGGTTGGCCGCGTTGAGCATCAACTCAATCCCCATGTAGATGATGAGCGTGTTCCGCCGCACCAGCACGGTCACCGCACCGATGGTGAAGAGCAGCGCCGCCAGAAAGACATAGAAAGATGTGGGTACCATGCAAGGCCTCCTCCACGAAGCGGTCAATCCTTCCCCGGAAAGATGTTGCCTCCTGTTCGATCATGACCCTTGGGATTCCTGCTGCCGGGCCCGACGTCGGCGCTCCACCTGCACCATGACCAGGGCACCCAGCATGGCCACGAGCAAGAGCACCGAGGTCACTTCAAAGGGCAGCAAATATCGCTGGAACAGGTGCATGGCGAGTTCTTGGGGAGAGGCATAATCCGCAGGCGGAGGCAAAATGCGCCCCATCCCCGTGGCCTCCACGAAAATCAACCAGCTTAGACTGCCGATGAGGACCCCTCCCAGAACGAAAGCCAGGGGCTTCTGCCAGGCAATAGGACCCCCCTCCTCGGGAAGTACTTCGGCGCCCAACAGCATCACCACGAACAGGAACAACACCATGACCGCGCCCGCGTAAACCGTAATCTGCACCATGGCCAGGAAAGGCGCGCCCAGGGACAGGAAGAGCACGGCCAGGGCCAGCATGTTGAGCACCAAGAACAGAGCCGCGTACACGGCATTGCGGGCCAACAACAACCCCATGGCCGCAGCCAGGGCCACCGCTCCCATCAGCACGAAGAGCAACATCAGGCTCATGAACCCGCCTCCGTCGTCCGTACGTTGCGAGAATCTTACCACCCCAGGCTCAGGGCTTCCACTCAGGGAAGTCCGTCATCACCGGAATCGGCTTGACATACTTGCCGGGCTCCGTCTTCTGAGGCGTCGGCTTGCCTCCCGGGGGCACCGGCTCCAGGAGGCGCTCCTTGGTGTAGATGGCGTCCCACCGATCGGTAAAGGAAAGCTCGTATTGGTCCGTGAGCACGATGGCTTCGGTGGGACAGGCCTCTTCGCAAAAGCCGCAGAAAATGCACCTCAGGTAATTGATTTCATAGACCACCGCGTAGCGCTCACCCGGCGAGTAACGCTCCTCGTCCGTATTCTCCGCGGCTTCCACGAAAATTGCATCGGCCGGGCAGGCCGCCGCACACAGGGCACAACCAATGCACCGTTCCAGACCGTTCTCGTAACGGCGCAACACATGACGGCCCCGATACCGGGGCTTCACCGGCCGTTTCTGCTCGGGATATTGAACGGTCACCTTGGGCTCGAACATGGATTTGAAGGTGACCGAGAGACCTTTCACCAGGGCGCCCAGTTCTTTGAACATCAAATCACCTCCGTTGTTGCATCAACGTCCTGCGGTGGATTCGTGGAAAAATACCAGCCGTTTTCCACGGGTTTGAGCCATCCCTGCTGTCGCCATACTCGAAACCGTTCCCGCATACGCTGAAAATCGCCTCGGTCCCACAGCACCACACCGTATTCCAGCGCCTCTAAAAGCAGAGGATGCCAGGTGCGAAACATGCGTTCCCATTCGGAACGACTGTAAGGAAAGACCTCAATGGCCCCTTCCACAGGCAGAAAATCCAACATGCGGTCGATGAAACGTTTCCCATCATCGAAATTCAGACCAACGAGGATATCGTAATCGCTGTACATCGTCCAGTTTCCCCGTGCGCGGGAACCAAACAGCACGATAAAGGCCAGTTGGTTCCCTTTTCGTTGCACCACGTCACGAACGTACCTCCGGAGAACAGGGTCTTCAAGGTGTTTCCAGGATTCCCTGAACAAAGTCCAAAACCTCTCGTGCAAAGGAAAGGGCTTCTCGTGCATCTTCCTCGAAAAACTGGTCGGCTGGTGCTCCTTGGTCGAAGGCGTTGGGATAGCGTGTCGGGATGTAAAAGCGGTTCAAACGCGCACAGGCTTTCCTGACGGATTCCGGCACTTCCACACGCTCATGAACACAAAGGAGCAATGTATTGAGATTATGCCCGAACCGAGGCTGACGGAAGTGTTCGCACAAAGCCTTCAAGGCTTTTTCTGCCACTTGGTGACAGGTAAAGCAACACCATGCCCAATGTCCACCTCGATACAAATCCTGCGCAGCAGCCCATTCGGCCTGTGCCTGGCGCAACCAATCCCGCACGCGTTGCATTCCTTATACTCCTTATC
>WFVP01000229.1 GCA_015491595.1 Anaerolineales bacterium | reverse complement strand
GTCCACTCTCGATATTCCCTGCTCGACGGCCTGCCCGACGTCAAGGACCTGGTGAAGAAGGCCAAGGAGATGGGCATGCCCGCGGTGGCCCTCACCGACCACGGCGTGCTCTTCGGCCTGGTCTCCTTCTATCGGGCGGCCAAGGAAGAGGGCATTCAGCCCATCCTGGGCATGGAGGCCTATTTCACCCCGGACCATCAGGTGCGGTCCAAGGACGCGCCCATCTATCACCTGCTCCTCCTGGCGCACACGGACCAGGGCGTGCGCAACCTGTTCCACCTGGCCACCAAGGCCCAGCTGGAGGGCTTCTACCAGAAACCTCGCATCGACTACGCCTGGCTGGCCCAGCACCACGAGGGCCTCATCACCACCACGGGCTGCATGTCGGGTGAAATCCCCAGGCTCATCCAGGAAGGACGGCTGGAAAAAGCCGAGGAACGCCTGCGCTGGTTCCTGGACCTCTTTGGTCGCGAGCGGTTCTTCATCGAACTGCAGCACCACGACGATGTGGAAAACCTGGATGAGGTCAACCGGGTGCTCATGGAATGGGCCCGGCGCTACGACATCCGCCCGGTGGCCACCAACGACGTCCACTATCTGGACCCCGGCGACGCGGACCGCCACGACATCCTCCTGGCCATCCAGACGGGCAAGTCCTTGCAGGACCCCAAGCGCATGCGCATGGGGAAGACCTACTACTTCCGCACGCCCGAAGAGATGGCCGCGCTTTTCGGCGAAGTGCCCGAAGCCTTGAAGAACACCCTGCTCATCGCGGAGATGGCCCAGGACGTGACCCTGGGCCTCAACAGCCTGCGGCAGAAGGCGGGAGAGAAGCCGGTCTATCACCTGCCCGACTTCCCCGTGCCCGAAGGGGAGACGCCCCAAAGCATGTTGCGCCGACTGGTGGAGGAAGGCCTGCGCTGGCGCTACGGTCCCCGGGCCGACGACCCTCAGGTGCGCCAGCGCATGGAGGAAGAACTGGACGTCATCCACCGCATGGGCTTTGACACCTACTTCCTCATCGTATGGGACCTGGCTCGCTTCGCCCGGGAACGGGGCATCTGGAACAACGCGCGCGGCTCCGCCGGCGGTTCCATCGTGGCCTATGCCCTGGGCATCACCATGGTGGACCCTCTGGAGTACGACCTGCTCTTCGAGCGCTTCCTCAACGCGGACCGGCAGACCATGCCGGACATCGACCTGGACTTTCCCGACCACCGCCGGGACGAGGTGCTGGAGTACATCAAGGAAAAGTACGGGGCCGACAAGGTGGCCCAAATCATCACCTTTGGCACCATGAAGGCCCGGGCTGCGGTGCGGGACGTGGGCCGCATCCTGGAAATCCCCCTTCCCGATGTGGACCGCCTGGCCAAACTCATCCCCCAAATCCCCAGCAAGCCCGTGACCCTGAAAGAGTGCCTGGAGGGCAACCCCAACCGGGATGACACCCCCCTGCCCATTCCCGAACTGGTGCAGGCCCGCAAGGAGAACCCCACCTACCAGCGGCTCCTGGACACGGCCAAGGTCCTGGAAGGGGTCATCCGCAACGTGGGCACCCATGCCGCGGGCGTGGTCATCACCCCCCGGCCCCTGACGGAATACCTGCCCCTGCACCGGAACACCTCCAAGGAGTCCGAGGACTCCCCCATCCAGGTGGTCACCCAGTTCGAAATGAGCGACCTGGAGGACCTGGGGTTGCTCAAGGTGGACTGCCTGGGCCTGGCCACCATGACGGTCATGCAGCGGACCTGCGAACTCATCGAACAGCGCCACGGGAAGAAATACACCCTGGAGACCATCCCCACCGACGACCCCGAGGCCTACCGTCTGCTGAGCCGGGGAGAGACCGCGGGCGTGTTCCAGGTGGAGGGCCGGGGGTTCACCCGGATGCTCATGAAGATGCAGCCCCGGGAACTGCGGCACATCATCGCCGCGGTGGCCCTGTACCGTCCCGGTCCTATGCAGTTCATCGACAGTTTCATCCGCCGCATGCACGGCCAGGAGAAGGTGACCTATCTGCACCCCGACCTGGAGGAGATTTACGGGGAAACCTACGGCATCCCTGTGTATCAGGAACAGGTCATGCTTGCGGCCCGGAAACTCGCGGGCTTCACCGGCCCGGAGGCCGACTTCCTGCGCCGGGCCATCGCGAAGAAAAAGAAGAAGGAAGTGGAGAAGTTCCGGGAGAAGTTCATTCGAGGCGCGGTCCAGCGGGGCATCCCCCAGGAAATCGCGGAGCGCATCTTCGACGAATGGAAAGGCTTCGCCTCCTACGCCTTCAACAAGAGCCACGCGGCCACGTACGCGGTTATGGCCGTGCAAACGGCCTACTTGAAGGCCCATTACCCCCTGGAGTACATGACCTCTCTCCTCACCGTCTACATGCACGATGCGGATAAAGTGGCCCTGTACGCCGCGGATTGCAAACGCATGGGCATTCCGGTGCTGCCCCCGGACATCAACCGGAGTTTCTGGGAATTCACCATCGAAACCCTGGACGGACGGGAAGGCGAGCCCCGGGAGGGCATTCGCTTCGGCCTGGGCGCGGTGAAGCACGTCAGCGAGCACGCGGTGGAGGCCATCCTGCAGGCCCGGGAACAGGACGGCCCCTTCCAGAGCCTGGGAGACTTCGTGCGCCGGGTCAACCTGCGCAAGGACGTGGGCAAACGGTCTCTGGAGAGCCTCATCAAGGTGGGCGCGCTGGACGCCTTCGGCGACCGGGGCGCGCTCCTGGCCGCGCTGGATGCCATGCTCTCCGCCAGCGACCGCATCCACCGGATGCGAGCCAAGGGACAGCTCTCCCTTTTCGGCACCGTGGCCTCCACCCAGGAAATGCAGGAATTCCACCTGCCTCCCAGCCCCACCACGACGCCCGAACGGGAGAAACTGGCCTGGGAGCGGGAGCTCACGGGCCTCTTCCTCTCGGAGAACCCCCTCAACCGCTATCTGGACCGCCTCCACCAAGTGGTGACCCACTTCAGCGGCGAATTGGAGGAGCTGACGCCCCACACCCCCGTCATCCTGGCGGGCATGATTACTTCGGTGGAAACCCGCCGGACTCGCGACGGACACATCATGGCCTTTGCCACGCTGGAGGACCTGCAGGGCCAGGTGGGGCTGACCCTGTTCCCCCGCACCTGGGAGACCTATCAGGAGCTGTGCCAGGAGGGCGCTCTGGTGGTGGTGCAGGGGAAGGTGGACCCGCGCGGGGACCAGACACCCCGGGTGCTGGTGGACCGCCTGCTCCCCCTGAAGGAGCACATGGCCTTAGAGGACAGGGAAGAACAGCCGACCCTCGATGCCCCGGCGGACGGCGGACGGCGGTCGGCGGTCGGCGGTCAGCGGTCGGCCACGGTCGAGCAACCGACCACCGCTTCAGAACCGGCCTCGCGCCCATCCCCATCCCAGCCGCCGCGGCGGCTCGTGGTCTACATCCGCCCCCTGGGAG
>WFVP01000228.1 GCA_015491595.1 Anaerolineales bacterium | reverse complement strand
GGAAGTGGAAAAACCTGCGGAAGCGGCCGCAGAAATCACCCCCTCTTCGCCGTGAGCAACCCGTATTTGAGGAAAGAAGCCCGGGAGGGCGGCGCATAGGACGCCGCCCTCCTTTTTGGGGCCAAAACGCCTTAGGGCACTTGAACGAGGAAGGGGGTACGCTTGACGCACTGGCCCTGGAAGTCGTCCTGGGTGCAGGCCTGTGCGGTGACTTGAATCGTTCGGCCGCTTAAGTTGATGGACCCAATGGGCACCCATACCTCGGTTTCCTGCCCGGGAGGCAGGGCGTCGGGGTTCGCGCTACAGCGGAAGAAGGAATTGCGATAGTAGGCGGGAATTTCGAAAAGGTTACCCGTTTGGGTGTCGCGCGCCTGAATCTGGATGGATTCCAGCGCCTTGGGTCCCCGATTCACCACCACGAACACCAGGTAGCGCATCCCCGCGCAGGTGTCCTGTTTGCGAAGGCCGATGGAGAAAGCGCCAGGGGGAGGCGGAGGCGCGGTGGCAATGGGGAGCGCGGTCTTGTCGCCCTGGATGCGCAGCCAACGGCCCCATACCCAACACACATCCCCCGAAGGCGTCCGTACCAACCAGTAATCGGCCTCCGGGTCCGACGCGCGGGCCAGCACGGTCACCGGTGTTCCCTTGCTCAGGGTCTCGATTTTGGGGTAGTAGGGCGCGGGACCGGTGCGGCAGTACAGGTTCCCCGTCGCCGTGCCTGCGAGTTCGGTTTGCGGGGGCGTGGCCGTCGGTAAGGGTGTGGAAGTGGGCGCCAGGGTGGACGTGGGCAAAGGCGAGGGAAAGCTCAGGGGCCAGGGCGTGGGCGAAGCGGCGACCGTAGGCGTCGGGACTCGAAGGGTTTGTTCCAGGGCGATTTGGGTCTGCACCAGGACGAGGGCGGTCATGGTCAGGGCCAGGCCGGGGTCCTCTTCCGCGGGGGACGGTGTTGTAAAGCGGACCGTAATCGGACAGGTCGCGGCCAGGGCCAGGAAGGCCAACACGAAGACCAAGGGCCACCAGGCCCTCTTTCTCGAGGCAAGCATCCCACACCTCCTTTTGTGCAAGGGAATTCTTCCCGCGTCCGCCTCGGTGCATCCAGGGGAAAGGTCCGGGAACGTTCGAAAACTACCACGCCCATGCTTCAGCCAGGTGTCGTAATCCAGCCCATACCAAGCGGAAAGTGTTCACCCAATCCGTGACCCGCATGAGGGCGACCGGACCGTGGAGGTAGCGGGCGGGTACGGAAATGGAAAGAGAAGGAATGCCCCCTGCCTCACGATGGATGGCGCCAGCATCGGTGGCTCCTCGGCCGGCCTGGCGGAACTGGAAGGGAATGCCGTAACGACGCGCGACTTGGCTGAAGTGATGCACCAGACGAGGGTCGGAGATGGTGCGGCGGTCCGCGATGTACAGCGCAGGCCCCTGGTCCAAGTGCACGTTGTACAGCGTGGGCTCTCGGCCATCCGGACCCGGGATATCCATGGCAGGGGTACAGTCCAGGGCCAGGGCGAGATGCGGACGAACCCGACGGGCGGCCACGGTCGCGCCCCGGAGGCCCACCTCCTCCTGCACCGTGAACACCGCCCAGACCTCCACATCATCAGGAAGATGGTCCCACAGGGCCATCAGGGTGGCCACACCCACCCGGTCGTCCAGCGCCTTGGCCCAGATGTTGGGGCCTTCGCGACGAAAAGGGGTGGCGAAGGTGGCTCGGGTGCCGGGTTCGATGTGGGTTTGAGGGGATATGGCTACACGCAATTCCTGGAAGCCGGGCCAACGGTTGCGGTCCGAGGATCTTTGCAAATGTACCGGGGAGAATCCTATGACCCCTGGAATCCCCTTCCGGCCTACCGACACCCGTTGACCCAGAAGATGACGGGGCGAAAGGCCGCCTACGGGTTCAAAGGCGAAAAAGCCCCTCCCCTCTTCCCGGGTCAGCATCAGGCCCACCTCGTCCATATGGGCCGCAAGCATCACCCGCAAGGGCGACCTGCCCCGGGCCACGCGGCGGGCCCGGCGTAGCACGTACAAGTTGCCCAGGGCGTCCACTTCCATGTGGTCCCCCCGGGGACCCAGCTCCCGGGCCACGAAGGCCCGAACCGCGTCCTCTTCCCCGGAAACCCCGGGCAGTTCCGTAAGCCGGGCCAACCAGGTCTCGTACTGGAACGACCACGCCGGACCCGCCTGCATCCTCCGCCTCCCTACCGGAACGTGCGCGGCGTGCCTTTGGGGTTCTCCCGGTAATCGTAAAATCCCATGCCCGTCTTGCGGCCCAGCTGACCCGCGTGCACCAACTGACGCAGCAAGGGCGCGGGCCGGTACTTGTCCTCGCCCAGGTCCCGATGCAACACCTCCAGGATGAACAGCACCACGTCCAGACCGATGAGGTCGGCCAGGGCCAAAGGCCCCATGGGGTGGTTGAAGCCCAGTTTGGCCACGGTATCAATGGCCTCCACCGTGGCCAACCCTTCCTGCAGGGCAAAAATGGCCTCGTTGATGAAGGGCATCAGGATGCGGTTGGCGATGAAGCCCGGCGCGTCCCGGACCTCCACCGGGGTCTTGCCCATCCGGCGGGCCAGTTCCATGACCAGTTCGGCCGTTGCATCGGACGTCTGCAACCCACGGATGACCTCCACCAGGCTCATCAAGGGGACCGGATTGAAGAAGTGCATGCCGATGACCTTATCGGGGCGCTGGGTCACCGCCGCCAGGCGGGTGATGGGAATCGAGGAGGTGTTCGTGGCCAGCACGACCTCCGGCCGCGCCCGGGCGTCCAGCTCCCGGCAGATGTTCTCCTTGACGTCCACCCGCTCCGTCGCGGCCTCGATGCAGAAGTCCGCCTGGGCGACGGCTTCCATGTCGGTCACGTAGCGGATGTTCAGGGCCGCCTCCCGTTGCTCCGGCGTGAGCCTGCCCTTCTCCAAGAGTTTGGCCGTGGACTTGTCAATCGCTTGACGGGCCCGCTCCAGTTGGCCGGGATCCACATCCACGACGGTCACCTCATACCCGGCCGTGGCCGCGACCTGGGCGATGCCGCTGCCCATGGTCCCGGCCCCCACGACGAAGATGCGACGCACCGTGTCCGCGTGCATGGCGGTTGCCTCCCCAAAGGGATGTCCGTCCATTGGATGGATTGCATCTCCATCATACCACCAAAACCCTGCCTGCCCGGGTCCCGCGTGGGAAGAGAGACTGTTTCAGTAGGTCGGGAAAACGAGGCGATGCGACCCCGGGTCATCAGCCAAATCGCCCATACCTTGGAAGGCCGTCTTGGCCCATAATGGAAGTTGACATGGATGCCCGGTTCACGGCCCACCCCTTTTCCAGAGGAGTCCAGTAATGACGAACCAAGCCCCGGCCATCTCTCCCTCCTCCACGACCTCGCAACGGGTGTTACGCTGGCTGGAACGTCATTGGTTTTGGGTATTCAGCGTGATTTATGGCCTGTACGTGGGAGTGCCCTTCTTGGCGCCGGTGTTCATGCAAATCGGCTGGGAAACCCCGGCCCGGTGGATTTACACCTTCTATTCCTTCCTCTGCCACCAACTCCCGCAACGCTCCTTCTTCCTGTTTGGACCCAAATGGATGTACTCCCTGGAAGAAATCCAGGCCGTCTGGCCCGCCCGGGACCCTCTGGTGCTCCGTCAGTTCATCGGAACGCCGGAAATGGGCTGGAAGGTGGCCTGGTCGGACCGTATGGTCTCCATGTACACCTCGGTTCTCCTCTTTGCGTGGCTCTGGTGGCCCTTCCGCAAGCGGATTCGTCCCCTGCCCGTTTGGGGACTCGCCCTGTTCCTCCTCCCCATGGTGCTGGATGGCGGGAGCCACTTCGTCAGCGATTTGCTATAC
>WFVP01000227.1 GCA_015491595.1 Anaerolineales bacterium | reverse complement strand
CCCATATGCTCCTCGGGATGGGCCAAGTGTCACCTGGAAGGGGGAATTTATGCCTGGGCGTGTGCGGCAGAGGCAGAATGCGGCGGCTCAGGAGGAGGTGGCGGGGGCACAGGAGATGTGAATGAGCCGACTTTTGACCTTCTCGAGGTGAGGGTGGACATCCTGCATGACGGCATCAATCCTGAAGAGCCGATACTCAAGGTGGAGTGTGATTCAGAGAGGGTCGTGGACGGGCTGGAAGTGGCGCTGGAGAATCTGGGAACAGGCCAGTCAGGCGCGGGCTCCTCGTCTCCTATAACAGGGAGGGCGATTTCCGGGCCTATAACCATTCCTGGCGAGCCAGGGGACTCTATAACCAGCCCATTGCCTCCTGGAATTCCTATTCCTAACGAGTCAGGCATACCCATTGGTGCCCGCTTGGGAGATGGGTCTGGTGGCGGCACCTCATCTTCTGATTCCACACCATACGGAACATGCAGGTTTGACAAGTGGGAGGGCTTCACAGCCGTCTTCTACTGCAACTATGGGGAGAAGGGAGAGAGCAAGGCGACCTGCCGGTTCACTGGGGACCAGAATCTTTGCGATACCTGCGAGGTCTCCAAGACCTTCACGATTCCTGAGCCAATCCTGTCTGTCTCAGTGGACAAGCAGGCAGCCAAGATTGGCGAGAGCATTCTTGTCAACATGACAGGCAGGTCATGGATATATGTGGACAGGGTGGACCTGCTGGTCGACGGCCAGGTTGCCAGGACCTTTGACCATGTAGGACAGAGGCTGCTGAACATCCGGGACAGCACCTCAATCCAGCTGCCTAAGGGCAGGCATGAGATTGCTTTCAGGGCAACTGACTTTGTTGGGGATTCCTTTGAAAGCAACACTGTCAATGTGCTTGTCGGCTCAAATGCCTACTACTGCCAGATCAGCCCGGGCATCCTGCAGGCAGAGGACTGCGGAAACGGCTGCTCCCTGCAGGTCTCGTGCTTTGCCAGCAATGGCTCTCTCGAAATGTGCCCTGCCATTGAATGGGAGGCAACAGCAGGCAGGATAGAGGGAAGCGGCGAGGAAGCCACCTACTATTCAACAAATGAAAGCGCGGTGATAACAGCAACCGGAACCTTGATGGAGTGCTCTGCCCTTGTCGTGGGCTCCCTTGAGCAGCCATCCCTTGTGAATGGCGTAGACCTTGTCCTCCTTTCTTCAGAGGCATTTGAAGGCGAAGCCCTCTTGGAGAGGAATAAAGGGATGCAGCGGCGGCTTCGCCGCTGCATCCCTATCTTTACCACCTGCGACCCTGTGCTCGATTAGGACCAAAGGAGTAGATAATGTGCGCAGCGTGAAGCCGCTGCGCACATTATCTCTTTTTTTTACCGGTGGTGTGGGGCGGCGTAACCGCCCCACACCACGATTTCTTCCTCCTTACTTCAGTTCACAAAGTGCCCTTACTGCTGGGCACGGTGTTGAGGCGTCGGGGGTCCAGGCGGGTGGCCTGATGCAAGGCCCGGGCCAGTCCCTTGAAAAGGGCCTCGGCCTGATGGTGGTCATCCTCCCCGTACAGGACCTGGGCGTGCAGGTTCATGCGACCCGTGGTGGCCAGCGAACGGAAGAAGTGGCCGATGAGGGACGTGGGCAACCCGCCCACGGCGGGCGTGTGCCACTGGACCCGAAAGACCACATAAGGACGCCCGGAGAGGTCGACCACCACCCGGGCCAGGGCTTCGTCCATGGGGACGTAGGCAAACCCCATGCGCACGATGCCTTTGCGCTCCCCCAGGGCCCGGTCCAGGGCCATCCCCAGGGTCAGGGCCACATCCTCCACGGTGTGGTGCGGATCGACGTGCAAGTCCCCCTGAGCCTCCACCGTGAGGTCGAACAGCCCGTGGACCGCGAGTTGCGCCAACATATGGTCGAGGAAACCAATGCCCGTCTCGCCCTGAAAGCGCCCCCGACCATCCAGGTTCCACTCGACCCGAACCCGGGTTTCCCGGGTGTCACGGCTTATCTGGGCGCGGCGAGGGGTTGGGGTGTCCATTGAGCCAGTGCCTCCAGCAAGCGGTCCGTATCCTCAGGACGGCCGACGCTGATGCGCACGCAATCGGAGAGTCCGGGCGTGGAGAAGTACCGGACCAGAATCCCGTGTTCCTGCGCCAGGTAATCCCGCAAGGCCTGGGCGGAACCCTCCCGGACCCGTACCAGGATGAAATTGGTCTGGGAGGGGTAGGGTTCCAGATAAGGCACGGTCTGCAAGGCTTCGTACAGCCTTTGCCGCTCGGCCCGCAGCCGTTCCACGATGGGAATCAAATCCTCCCGATGGCGTAAGGTGACCTCCGCGGCCACCTGGGCGGCGACGGACACGTTGTAGGGCTGTTTGACCTTCCACAAGGCTTCTGTGAGCCACAGGGGGAAAGCACCGTACCCCACCCGCAACCCGGCCAGGCCCGCGGCCTTGCTGAAGGTGCGCAACACCACCAGGTTCTTTCGGTGGGGAACTTCCCGGATGCGGCTGTTCCCTTCCCCCAGAGGGCCGCCGTTGTCGGTGAACTCGATATAGGCCTCGTCCAGGACGACCACCGTGGGCAACTCCAGGAGGGCGTCCACGACCTCTCGGGAGAGCAGCGAACCGTCGGGATTGTTCGGAGTGGCCAGAAAGAGCACCTTGGGCCGGTACACCCGCACCGCGTCCATCAACGCGTCCACCCGCAAGGAAAAATCGGGGTTGCGGGGCACTTCCACCACACGCGCGTTGTACACTCGTGCCACGAAACTGTACATGCCAAAAGTGGGCGGGCAGTCCACCAACACGTCACCGGGGTCCATAAGCACCCGGATGATGAGTTCGATGAGTTCGTCTGCCCCTGCGCCCACGAAGAAGTGCTCCATGGGCAGGTCGTAGGTTTCGGCCAGGGCCTGTCGCAGCCTGCGGCTTTCGGGGTCGGGGTAGATATGAGGGTAGGCCAGGTGGGCCAGGGCCTCCCGCACCTGGGGAAGGGGACCGTAAGGATTCTCGTTGGCGTCCAGTTTGACCAGCGTTTCGGGGTCCCGGCCCAGCCTTCGGGCCAGAACGTCGTAGGGCTCCACCGGCTTATAGGGCGGCAACTGGTGCAGATGTGCGCGCAGCGAAGACATCGTCAGGCTTCCTCCTGAAGGGCGTCCAACAGGGCTTTCGAACGGGGCGGTTCCTCCTCGAAGATGTAGCGCACCGGCGTGACAATCACACCGCTGCCCCCGATGGCCCGCAACTCCCGGATGGCCTGATGCAGGTCGGCCTGGCGTACCACAATGGAGATGGAATACCAGGTCGTTCCCCGCTCCTGGGCGGAGAAGACGGGGGCAATGGTGGGTCCTTGCAAGCCCCGAATATGGGGTTGCGACAGCACCCGTTGGGCCACGGCTTCCGGGCTTTCCCCCCGGATGTTGGCAATGACCAGATAGTTCTCCTCGGCCCGCAAACGGGCTTCGATGTACTCCAACAACCTCAGGGCCACATCCAGCACCCGAGCACGCTGCTTGAGATTCTCGCGGTTGCCGATAAGCACCGCCTGGGAAGTCAGGATGACCCCGTCCTCCAGGGGACGCAGGCGATTGTCGCGTAAGGTCTGGCCCGTGGTGACCAAATCGCTGATGACGTCTGCATAGCCGATGTAGGGCGCGGTCTCCAGCGCCCCTTCCACCACGACCAGGCTATGGGGGACCTGATGCCGGGCCAGGAACCGGGAGGTCAGACGGGGGAACTTGGTGGCCACCCGCAGGGCGCGGTCCAGATGTTCGCGGCAGTAGGAACGCAAATCGGCCATGGTATGCACGTCGGACCAGGCTTCCGGCACGGCCAGGGTCAGCGCGCAGTGACCAAACCCCAAAGCATCGTGCAGGATGAGCACTTCGTTGCCTTCTCCCCGACGCTCTTCCACCACATCCCGACCGGTGATGCCCAAATCCACGCTACCTTCCCGCACGCTGACCACGATGTCCGCGGCTCGCTGGAAGAGCACCAGGATTTCGGGGAGCACGGGAATACGGGCCTGGTACTGACGGGGATTGGGATGCTCGACTTCCAGACCACACCGGGCCAGGAAATCCAGCGCGGCCTGGGCCAGGCGGCCTTTCGAAGGCAGCGAGAGTCGCACCTCTCCTTGTCGACGTTGGAGCCAGGGCAGGGTCATGGCGTCCTCCGGGTGGAGAAAGTATACCAAACCAAAAAGGGGTGGCGCTGGGCCACCCCTGGGGCGGAATGCCGATGGGTAACCGGGACCCCGCGGCCCGGCAGAGCCTATGCGCCCGTCTCCACGACCTGGCGGCCCTTATAATGCCCGCAATTGGGACACACCCGATGGGGCAGCCGAGGCTCGCCACAATTGGGACAGTTGACCAATTTCGGACCACGCAACTTCCACTGAGCCCGACGATGGCGGGTATACGAACGGGGCAGTTTCTTCTTTGGAACAGGGGGCATCGTTCCTTACCTCCACGAAACAGACTCACCACATCTTTGCTCGCCCAAACAACCCAAGAACGAGCACCGAGGCCATTGTAGAAGGTCGGCTCCGGAAAGTCAAGATGCACAGGCTGAGGTAAAGAGATAATGCAGGCAGCGCCATGCCGGATACAGCATCTTTTTTGCCTTCTGTTATAATGATGAAAAAACAGGTCTGAGGTGTAATATGTCCAGGGTGGCGTTACGAGTGCTGATTCGCAACATTGATGATTTGATTGCCCAGGAATCCTATCAAAAGGCCTTTCTGCAGGCCCGCCATGTGCTCTATCACTTCCCCAAATATCTGGACGCGTACCGGGTGATGGGTAAGGCCTTTCTGGAGGCCCGGCAATATAGCAACGCCCTGGACATCTTCTTGCGTTTGCTCTCCGCGGTCCCGGACGACTTCCTGGCCCACGTGGCCCTGAGCATCATTCGAGAAGAGGAAGGCGACCTGGAGGCCGCCATCTGGCACATGGAACGGGCCTTTGAGGTGCAGCCCTCCAATCTGTTGGTGCAGGAGGAACTGCAGCGTCTCTATCGGGAGCGGGAAGGGGTTGCGCCCCCGCGCATTCATCCCACCCGCGCCACCCTGGCCCGCATTTACGTACGCGCCGGCCTTTACCCGCAGGCCATTGTGGAACTGGAGGCCTTGTTGAAAGAACATCCCAAGCGCTATGACCTGATGGGCCTCCTAAGCGAAGTGTATGAGCGGGTGGGTCAGGACCAGAGAGCCATGGAGATGGCCGCCCGCCTCCTGCGGGTACTGCCCTATCACTGGACGGCCAACTGGGTCATGGCCCGCCTCTTGCGCCAGCAAGGTAAAGAGGACGAAGCCCAGCGCTACTGGGACCGCATCATCGAAATGGACCCTTACGCGGCCCATATCTCGGACGAGTGGCCCACCCCGGACCAGGTTCCGGACGACGTCGTCACCCTGCCCGAACCGGAAGAAATGGAAGAGTGGGAAGAGGAACTCCCCGTGCTGGGCGAGGGCCTGGAGGACATCTTCGTCCTGGAGGCCGAATCTTCCCTGTTGAGCG
>WFVP01000226.1 GCA_015491595.1 Anaerolineales bacterium | reverse complement strand
AAACCCATCACCCCGGTTCCCAAAAGCCAGGCAAGGGCGCTACGGGCTTCCCAGGGTAGCTCATCTGGCACGGGAAAAAGGCGCAACAGCGTTCCTCCCGCCAGCCACCAGGCCAATATCCCGCCCCATCCCAGGAGAAGATGCCCCAACAAAACCCACCAACCTTCGGGCTCGGGGGAAAAGGCGGGAACCACGTTAGAGGGAACGAGCAGTCCACGTTCGTGATTGTAGGCCAGCCAATGAGCCTGAGAAAGCCCGGAGGGCGGCTCCGGGCGGAACCAGGGCGCGTACGCCCGACCCGAGGCCACCAAGCGTACAACACACCCTTGGTCCGGACAATTCACCAGCACCCTGCGCGGCAAAATCGCCCAACTCACCAATGCCGCCTGCTGGTAGAAGAACGGCACATCCGCCTCCCGAGGGGGCAGGGCGATGTTGGCATCAGGAGGAGTATAGGCCCGCAGGAACAGGGTGAAATCCGCGGTATAGGGGCCTGCCATAAAGTAGACGCTACGCCAAACCCCGTTCCGGGGAAGAAAACGAAGGGATGTACGCAGGCTCCAGTTCGTTTCTTGCAGGGTACGACTGGCCTGGAAAAGGAGGAGAAAAGCCCATCCAAAGCCGATGGCCAGAAAGAGCCGGCGATTTACCATCAAGGAAAACCTCCGCGGGTCCTCTGGAAGGGCCGTTAAAAACCGCAGGCGGCTTTGAAAGCCGCCTGCGGTTCCTCGTTCCAGGTTACTCGGGGGTCATCGTCAGTGCCTGCCGTACATCGACTTTAATCCCCGGTCCCATGGTGGGGGCCAGGGTAATGCGCTGGATGTAGGCCCCCTTGAGCCCCTCGGGCTTGGCTTTCTTGAGGGCATCCACCACCGTGGCGAAGTTCTCCAGCAACTGTTTATCGTCGAAGGAAACCTTCCCAATCGGGACATGGATGTTACCACCACGGTCCACCCGATACTCCACACGACCGGCCTTGGCCTCCTGGATGACCCGAGGCAGGTCTTCGGGTTTGACCACCGTACCGGCCTTGGGGCTGGGCATCAGCCCTCGTGGGCCCAGGATGCGACCCAGACGTCCCACTTTGGGCATCATGTCCGGCGTGGCGATGGCGATGTCGAACTCCAGCCAGCCATCCTGAATCTTCTTGATCCATTCATCGCTGTCTGCGATGTAATCCGCGCCCGCTTCCCGCGCGATGTTGGCCGCCTCCCCCTGAGCGAAAACCAGAACCCGTACCTGCTTCCCGGTACCATGGGGCAGGACCACCACGCCCCGCACCTGCTGGTCGGCACGGCGCGGGTCCACACCCAGGCGGAAGTGGGCTTCCACCGTAGCATCGAAGGTGGTGTACGCGACCTCTTTCGCCAGGCGGACCGCTTCTTCCGGGCTGTATTCCTTATGGCGGTCCACCTTCTTGAGGGCTTCCAGGTACTTCTTTCCTCGCTTCGGCATGATTCACCTCCTGTGGTGCGAGCGGGCCTGTACAGGCCCTCCCACGGATTAGTCGACGATTTCAATGCCCATGTTGCGGGCCGTGCCTTCGATTTGGCGCATAATGGCCTCGATGTCGTCGGTGTTCATGTCCGGCTTCTTGATTTCCGCGATTTCCCGCAATTGCTGTCGGGTGACCTTCCCCACCTTCTCCTTGGGCGGCCGGGAAGACCCCTTCTCGATACCCGCCGCCCGCTTCAACAGGAAGGACGTGGGCGGCGTCTTGAGTTGCATGGTGAAGGTGCCATCCTGGTAGATGGTCACCACCACGGGGATGATCATCCCCTGCTTGTCCCGCGTCTTCGCGTTGTATTCCTTGCAGAAGGCCATCAAATTGACGCCGTGAGGCGCCAGCGCCGGTCCGACCGGAGGCGCCGGACTGGCCTGTCCGGCTTGCAATTGCAGTTGCACAATGGCTTTCACTTTCTTCATGGTTCACACTCCCAAACGGTGGTTTTGGCGGGGGAACCCCTCCCACCGCTCACAGCCCTGCATTGTAGCACGGCCCAAAAGGGGAGGCAAGCCTCCTCTTTGAGGTTTAGACAAGACTTTGGACAAAGGGTAGTAGCGCTTTTCTTTGGATGGGAGGAGGAGTCTCGCATAGGTCTGACCGGGTCCGGGACCAAAATCCGCCGACGGCGGTCGGCCGATGGCCGTTAGCCGTTTCTGCGGTCCAGGGACTGGTCAGGCCTGTGCGAAACGCGGGTGTCCTTTCTGAGCAAGGGTCACTACCCTTGCTGCCCAAACTTTCGTCCGAACCTCAGCCCATCCGGGTGCACTCAAAAAGTTGCTGAAGTGGGAGAAAAGATGGTGCCGCTTTGGAAAGGCACCCAACGTTTCGCACAGGTCTGTCCGGGTCCGGGACCCCGGATGAAGAGAGAGATAATGCAGCAAGCGGCTTCGCCGCTTGCTGCATTATCTCTTCTTTGCTCCTGCGGGCCAGGGCCTGGACAGACCTGTGCGTTCCAAAAAGAAAAGGCCCGCCTGCAGAGGTGGTCCCAACTTTCGGTCCATAAAGGACCAGCTGATTTCGGCAACATCTGCATGCATCCGTCCATCCCAACCCCATGCCCGATTCGAACGACCCTGGTATACTGGGGCCGGACGTCCCACGAGCGCGTTGACGAAAACCGCCTGGGTGGCGAAAGGAGGCTCCCGGTATGCCCTGGGACCACGAAGTGGATTTCCTGGTGGTGGGTTCGGGGATGGGCGGCATGACCGCGGCCCTCACGGCCCACGCGGAAGGTATGAAGGTGCTGGTGGTGGAGAAGGCCGACACTTACGGCGGCTCCACCGCCCGCTCGGGGGGAGGCGTCTGGATTCCCAACAATCTCCATCTCAAGATGGAAGGCACCGAGGATTCCTTTGAAAAAGCCGCCGCTTACATGCGCGCTACCGTGGGGGAACGGGTCCCCTGGGCCAAACAGGAAATGTACCTTCGGGTAGGGCCGGTGGCCCTGGCCTGGTTGGAAGCCAACACCGAGGTCCGTTTCCGGCGCATGAAGGGGTATTCGGATTACTATCCGGACCGTCCGGGCGCGTTGGCCGTGGGCCGCTCCGTGGAACCCGTGCCCTTTGACGGCCGCCTGCTGGGCGAGCACCTGGCCCGCTTGCATCCGCCCGCCTTCTCCACCCGGGGCCTCGCCGTGACCGCGGCGGAATACCGTCATCTTATCCTCTTCATGCGCACGTGGAAGGGGCGCATGACCGCCCTCCGGGTCGGCCTGCGGGCCCTCTGGGGACGCCTGACCGGCCGCCCCTGGCTCACCCTGGGTCAGGCCCTGGCCGCCCGGCTCCGGTACAGCCTGTTGCGCTGGAACATCCCCCTGTGGCTGGAATCCCCCCTGGAGGACCTGGTGGTGGAGGACGGTCGGGTCACCGGGGCCGTGGTCCGCCGCCAGGGGAAAGCCCTGCGCATCCGGGCCCGTCGCGGGGTCTTGCTGTCCGCGGGCGGCTTTCCCCACAACCCGGACATGCGCCGCCAGTACCTGCCCGCGCCCACGGATACCCGCTGGTCTGTGGCCAACCCGGCCAACACCGGCGACGCCATTCGCATCGCCATGGCCTACGACGCGGCCGTGGACCTGATGGACGACGCCTGGTGGGGCCCCGTCTCCCTGCCGCCGGACCTGGACACGGCCTTCTTCCACGTCAGCGAACGGGCCCTTCCCGGTTCCATCATGGTCAACCAGCGGGGCCGGCGCTTCGTCAACGAGGCCGCGCCGTACATCGACGTGGTGCACACCATGTACCGCCTGCACCGCGCCGAGGACCCCCACATCCCGGCCTACTTCATCTTTGACGAAACCTACCGGCGGCGTTACCTCTTTGGCACCCTGGCGCCCCTTCAACCCCTTCCCCGACGGTATCGGGAGGAGGGTTACATCCAGGTGGCGACCACCCTGCGGGAGCTGGCCCGGAAACTGGGCGTCGACCCCGACGGGCTGGAAGCCACAGTGCTGCGTTTCAACGCCATGGCCCGGGCCGGTCGGGACGAGGAGTTCCACCGGGGCGAAAACGCGTACGACCGGTACTACAGCGACCCCACCGTCAGGCCCAACCCCAACCTGGCTCCCCTGGAGCGTCCCCCCTTCTACGGGGTGCGCTTCTACCCTGGCGACATCGGCACCAAGGGCGGCCTGGTGACGGACGAGCACGCTCGCGTGCTGCGGGCCAACGGGGAGCCCATTCCAGGACTGTACGCGAC